>JAJFUH010000181.1 GCA_021372535.1 bacterium | reverse complement strand
TGTATCATGGAACCCGCTGCCTGTTCCTTATGAACTTTTGCACGATAATAAAAACTTTTACCCGACCTTCTGCGGCTCAGGTGTCCCTTTGTCATCAGTATGGACAGGATTTTCCGGATGGCGCCGTCCGAGAGCTCCCGCCCGCGTTCACGGAGCGTTGTCTGGACATCTTCGGTCGAAACCTCCCCGCTGGCCCATATGATCTGCATGAATTCGAGCTCGACCTCGGTAAAGGTCGACGATTTTCTTCCCGGCATATTCGATTCCTCCCATGGACACGTTTATTCGATAATCTTTTCTCGCTTATTATGGCACACCGTTACGTTTTTGTCAAGAGAAAAGATTATCGCAAAATATTTTTTTCGGCTTATCACAGGGGAAGCAGCTTATTACGGAATACGATCATCAAACATGCATTCGAAGAATTATAAAGTTATTTTCAAAAAAATATTTATTATTTATATGTCATTTGTCAGGTCAGTGATATATATTAACACCTTTAAAAAAGCGTATTATACCCTTTAAAAGGCACAATCTCTCTCCTATAACCACTTCTTTTCTCTTCCCATAACAAACGGACATTCTCTATGATAAAATGCATGAACTATGCAGAAAACATTACATGTATGTTATATAACTACTTCACACGAAAAATGGTATCCGACTTTATTCACAGGAGTTTTGAATGAACGGACTTTATAAACTGCCACAATACTATGATATTGCTTTTACGGAAGGCCGCGACATCGATACCGACACGCGGTTTTTTATCGACTGTTTCCAAAAACATGCAAAAAACGAAGTCAAGTCAATTCTCGAAGCAGCCTGCGGGAGCGGGGCCTACCTGACTTCCTTCCCCCGATATGGATACCGGATAACCGGTTATGATATCAGCCCCGAAATGGTGCAATTCTCTCAAGACAGGATTCTCTCTCACGGTATGAATACCTATGCCGATGCGGTTCTCGGCGATATGCGATCCATACGGTTCGCGCACAAATTCGATGCGGCGCTCACTCTTATCAGCAGTCTCAGCTACTGTACCCGTGATGATGATTTGAAACGGCATTTTGCTCTCATGTCGGATACCGTCCGCAGTGGCGGGATTTATATCGTTGAAATATTTTTTATATGCACCGATATCGCGAGCGAAAAAATGCCCTGTGAAACATGGTCGGCCCGCAGCAACGGAACAAAAATAGATGTTCTGTGGAGAGTGGACAATTACGACTACCTGAAGAAAATCCGGACAGTCACCATGAATATGTGCATCAAAGAAAACGGTTCGAGCAATACCATTGAAGAAAAACATTTTCTCCGTCTCTGGTATCATGACGATTTTCTGTCATTCGTGCGCGAAGCCGGATTCAGACTCGAAGCGGCATACAATCAATCGTACCAGCCTGTTCCGGTCGATGTGCCGTTTACCGGGGAACTTGGCGCCCTCTACCTCGTTCTGGTAAAGGAATGACGGCGACTTCCATGTGATCACCTTTTTCGTACCATATGAGAGAAGCACAGGGAATCCGGACACTATTACTCCCGCTGCTGTCCACATGCCTTTGAATTAAAAAAAAGTGATTATGACAGGCAAGATATGTAAGGAGATATAGATTATCAGAAAAATCAGGAAATGCTTTTTTGACTTCGCGGCAAATCGTGCAATTGTTTTTGCGGTCCACAACGGTACAATCCTGAACGGATAAATGATCATTATTCCGAAAATATTAAACAGCATATGAGCGAATGCCACCGTCATGGATGCCTCGATACCGAGAGCCAGCGCCGCGAGGATTGCGGTTACGGTCGTTCCGACATTAGCGCCGAGGGTATAGGGGAATATCTGTTCCAATGTCAATACACCGGCGCCGGCGATCGGAACAATGATCGAGGTGGTAATGGAACTGGACTGGATAATAGCGGTAAGAATCAATCCGAACAGCATACTTGACAGAGCGTTTCTGAACAGATACCTGTTAAGAAAACGGTCGACCTTGTTCATGATCATTCCATGCATTGATTTTACTATCTGTGCCAGGGAAACAAAGAGAAAAACGAGCGACACGATAATAAGCACAATATGATTGTGAATGATACCGGTCACAATCGAAACTGCCGGATCGAGAATAATCTTGAGGGGGCTCACCAGTTCGAAGCCACCTGCTCCCCTGAACGCTCCTGTCAGAAGTAAAGCGGAGCGCCGGAGGATTCCTGTATAGAGCTCCAGCGGGAAGAGTATTATGGTCGCATAAATATTGAACATATCGTGAACGATTGATGCCCGGAATGCCCGCTCGAACTCGATTTTCCTTCCGACATATCCGAAAGACACAATGGTATTGGTGACCGTCGTACCGATATTCGCTCCCATTATCACGGGGATTGCGCTTTCGAGGCTCAGGGTTCCCGCGCCGACCATCGCAACAATAATGGATGTGGTTGTCGAAGAGCTCTGAATAATACTGGTAATAAAAATCCCGAGCACGAGACCGATGAACGGATTTGATGTGGCATGCCTCAACGCCGAGATAAATCCCGCACTGCTCGCCTTGAATCCTACTCCCATAAGATCGATACTCAATAAAAAACAGTAGACATACACAATGATTTTCAAAAACTCGTATATCATTGTGTTGTTCGAAGGCTTCGTTTCAATTCCTGGTTCTAACATAATGCCTCGTCATTACTTATTTAATCCGACCTGTTTATAAAAATTCGATGGAAAGCGGATTTTCGCAGATTAATTTTTCTTTATATATCATTTTTTTAGATTGAACGTTAAAATACTTATTAAAGATAGTATAAATAATCTCTTATCTATTTGTTTCCTGGTGTCCTGGTGGTAAAATATTCTCATTAATAATCCGAGTTAATGACTGACCGATACATATTTGTGTTTGGGGAATGGACTAACGAAAATCGGTATCGTACACCCGCTCATGGCGTGTAAGGAAAATATAATTCTGTACAATTTTCACACGATAGAGGTGGAAATGAGAAAAATACGAGTGATGAAAAAGTGTGAGAAGAAAAACAAGGGCATGCGAAGAGTTGAGGAAAAACTTCGCAGGACTGTATCCGCACATTCCCGGATCCGGCGCCCGAAAAACTTCCGTCACAGAGGAAGCCCTTTATTTATAAAAAGGGAAGACTGCTGAAAATCAGATATCGGTATGCTTCATAAAAACATTGTAAATGAAACCGTATATGAAAAAAACATTAAAATTTTGCATATAATATACTAGCCCATTCGTCGCAGAACAATATAAAACAAACCGGAGATAGACCATGTAATTATTTTTGTACTATAACCATGAACCTTGATATATATTTACGCTGAAGGAGATTTTTCACGTATACTGTTTATATAGACAGTAGATTTCATCAGCAGGATATCGGCCATTAATTAATAGCGCATAATGAGTTTGGAAATATTGTAAAATGAACTACCACGCACCGTGATGCGAGGTATCACGGACAGGAAACTCCAGCCCGCCATCGTCAGCTCCTCCCTCTCTTCCAAAGAGGGGGAGGATCTGAGTTCAGAAAGACCGGAAGGTCTTTCATTTCACGCGATGAAATCATCGAGGAATTCTCTTGATCAGGGGGAAGGATTATGAATCTCGTAAATCTCATCAATACAGATCTTGTTTTTATCGGCCTCAAGGTCGAGTCAAAAGAACAGGCTCTCAGATTTCTTGCCGAAAAAATAAGCAAGGTGTTCTGCTGCCTTTCACAGGATGACATTACATTAAAAATCCTGGAACGTGAAAGTATTTCCACCACAACGCTGCCAAACGGAGTTGCAATCCCTCATGCCCGCATCGAGAATTTCAACGATCTTGTTATTTCGGTATTGATACCCGCGGCTCCTGTCATGGATGGAGACATACCCATACGAGTTTTTATTCTCACATTGACAGACCTTGCAAAATCAAACCTTTATCTGAATGTTATCGCCTCGATAGCGAAAATCTGCCAGAACGAAGAAAACATACAGCATCTCATCAGCGCCCAGTCACGGGAAGAATTCATAAAACGGGTACTCGCGTTCAATATCGCCGTGAAAAAAGTTATTTATGTCCGTGACATAATGGTTTCGCCGCCTTTATACCTATACCCCGACTCCACGGTTAAAGATGCTCTGGACCTCATGTCGAAGTATCAGATCGGTTATATCCCGATCTGTGACGAACATCAGAAAATACTGGGAGAAATAATTATCACCGATATTCTTTCGCTCGGTCTGCCGCAGTATACACAGATGCTGAGTAATCTGAAATTTCTTTCCTCTCTCGAACCTCTCGAGGACCTCCTGAAAAACGAGTCGGTCATCACACTCAAATCAATCATGAGGAAGCCATCGATTATTTTCCAGCCCGATTCGGTTATAATCGAGGTTATTTTTCAGTTTATCAAAAACAACCATCGAAGATTCTTCCCCGTTGTGGAAAACGATAAATGCATCGGTGTTATCAGTTACATGGATATTATCAATAAATTTTTGAGGGTGTAGGGAGATGGATTTAAAAATAATTATAACGGTTGGAATCTTTGTCTGTGTGTATATAATCATCTCGCTTGAATTGATAAACAAGGCATCAATCGCCCTGTTCGGTGCATCCCTCATCCTGCTGCTGAAAATCATCCCTGCAAAAACAGCTTTATCCAAGATCGATCTGAATGTCATCGCGCTCCTGATTTCCATGATGGTTATCGTGAATATCGTTAAAGAAACGGGGATTTTTCAGTATGTTGCCATTAAAACGGCAAAACTTGTCCAGGGTGAACCATTCAGTATACTGTTATTACTTATGTTACTCACGGCGATTTTTTCAGCATTTCTTGATAATGTCACCACCATTTTAATCTTAAGTCCTCTCTCGATTCTCATCGCTGTCGAACTCGGAATCTCTCCCGTGCCGTTTCTGATAACCCAGGCCATCGCCTCAAATATCGGCGGAACATCAACTCTGATAGGCGACCCTCCCAATATCATGATCGCATACGCCACTAGCCTGTCGTTCAACGATTTCCTGGTTAATCTGGGGCCTCTCATCATTATTATCATGCTTACATGCATACTGGTAACCGTCGTGTTTTTCCGGAAAACCCTCGTCGTACCGTTTGAACGGCGAGCCCGGATAATGCAGTTCGACGAATCAAGTTCGATAACAGACAGGCCATTCCTCTATAAGGCACTGTTTGTTCTTATGCTGGTTATAGTGGGATTTTTGCTTCATGATACCATTCATGTTGGGCCAGCAGTAATAGCCATGACCGGCGCAACCCTGCTGTTAATAATATCGAAAAGCAATCCCGACGAGTACTTTGCGGAAATCGAATGGATTACCATATTCTTTTTCACCGGGCTGTTTATCATGGTCGGTGCGCTGGAAGAACTGAAAATCATAGAATTTCTCGGCGACAGAATTATCGCCGCATCCGGAAACAATATAAACGCCGCCGTGTTCAGCATCATCTGGGGATCCGGTATTCTCTCGGGATTTATCGATAACATTCCGTTCGTGGCTACGATGATACCCCTCATTAAGGTGCTGAACGCAAACTACGGGGCGTCTATCGGTCATGTTTTATGGTGGTCTCTCTCTGCCGGGGCATGTCTCGGAGGGAATCTGACACTGGTTGGAGCAACGGCGAATGTGATTTCCGCCGGTATAGCACAAAAAAATGGTTTTAAAATCACATTTCTTGAGTTTACCAGATACGGAATTGTGTATACCCTTGTCTCGTTGATCGTGACAAGTATTTATATTTATTTCCGTTATTTATTGTTATAAGAAAGGGACAAAGAGACAGAGGGACAAAGAGAGAAGAAAAAACGGGAAGGATAGAATGGATCAGGAATCCCGGTATACTGATTCGAACTGTTCTTCCGCATGATACGAACTTCGCACAAAGGGGCCGCACACCGCTTCACGGAATCCCATTCTCAGTGCAATATTCCTCCACCGGTCGAACTCACGGGGAGGTATGAACCGCTGTACCGGCAGCAGTTTTTCGTCCGGCTGAAGATACTGCCCGAGTGTCAGAAGCGAGCAGTCCGCCCGCACAAGGTCCGCCAGAACACGGCGAACCTCCAGGGCGGTTTCACCGAGCCCCAGCATGAGACCGGACTTGATCACAATTCCCCCGTTATATTCATGAGCACGTTTCATCAGCGCAAGAGAACGTCCGTAATCGGCGCCCGGCCGAACGATAGGATAGATACCCGGTACGGTTTCAATATTATGGCCGAGCACATCGGGACAGGCTTCCATAACCGCGGCAAGCGATTCATCCAAGCCCCCGAAGTCGGGAATCAGCACCTCGATGCGGGTTTGAGGAGAACGTTGCCTGATTGCCTTGATTGTTGCGGAAAAATGGCACGATCCCCCATCCGGCAGATCGTCACGCGTCACCGATGTAATAACAACATACCGTAAGCCGAGAGATACGACAGCTTCTGCAACATGTGCCGGTTCGGAGGAATCCGGAGGCAGCGGAACACCATGATCGACCGCACAGAAACGGCAGGAACGGGTGCATCGGTCCCCGAGGATGAGAAATGTGGCCGTACCCATCGAATAACATTCCCCTCTGTTGGGACAGAGCGCCTCTTCGCATACGGTATTGAGCCGGCATGTTTTCAGGACATCCCGGACATTCCGGAATGAAGCCCCGAACATGACCTTTTTTTTCAGCCACGGCGGTTTTTTTACCATGTTTTCCCGACTTTCATGAGACAATTATATACGACAACCCTGCATGGTAATATAATACACTCTCTGCACGGGCGAATCCGAATAATTCACAAACCATTTCACTACGGAGACACTATTAAAAGCTCAATAATCTGTCTTAAACCACCGATTCCGGGCAGAAATCACCCCGATAACGAATACTCCGACTCACCCGATGAAGCTGGCAATTCACTTCTCCTGCACTTTTTTAGTTATATTTTCAGAAACGTTTTCAATATAAATTTGTCTGGCTGTTAATAATGTATTATCTTTTATACATGCGTAAAACACGGAAGCCTCGCGTAAATAACACGACCCCTTGAAATCTCTGTCCGCATGATACAAGAAATTACGCATCTGACAGGAAATCGAGACAGCAGAGACCATTCCGGGAAACAGGTGCCTCCGGGGTGCAGAGTGTTTGAGCCACCGGGGATACAAGATCTTTTCTCCCTGTTTCGCGCCCGTACCGTAACCGTCTCACTGCTGTTTCAGGGTCAGCGCAGGAAAATCGTCATCCGCTTGAATGAGTCACACCGGGAGTAACTGGCATGTATTCAAAAGAGTTTCTTACCCATATTTATACACAACTTTATACGATCCGCACGTTCGAGATGCAGTGTATACATCTGTACCGTCAGGGCATGATACGAGGCTATTTTCATCCGTATACAGGAGAAGAAGCCATTGCGGTCGGAGTCTGCGCGGGTCTCGGGGACAACGATTATATCACGAGCACTCACCGCGGTCATGGTCATTGTATCGCCCGGGGAGCCGATCTTAATAGAATGACAGCGGAACTGCTCGGTAAAAAGACGGGCTACTGTAAAGGTCTCGGCGGGTCGATGCATATCGCTGACTTTTCTTCGGGTAATCTCGGCGCAAACGGCATTGTCGGCGGAGGCATCCCGATAGGAATCGGAGCCGCGCTCGGAATCTCGTTACGGGGAGAACAGGGTGTGGCCGTTGTATTCACCTCGGATGGCGCGACGAATAACGGTATTTTCGGTGAATCGCTCAATCTTGCGGCAATCTGGAATCTGCCGGTGCTCATCGTTGTGGAAAACAACCACTACGCAGTATCCACACCCATCGAGCAATCCACACGCGTACCGGATATTTACAAACGCGGCCCGGCATATGGTATAGACAGTTTTTCCGTGGACGGCAACGATGTTCTGAAAGTATACGAACACGCACAGGACGCCATTGCCCGGTGCCGCTCCGGCCGGGGACCGGTTCTCATGGAAGCGAAGACATTCCGTTTCGGCGGGCATCATGTCAACGATCCGGGCCACTATATGCCAAAAGACCGTATGGCATACTATAAATCGAAAGACCCCGTCCTTGTGGGAAGACGGTATCTCATGGAAAAGGGAGGCGCGACGGAAGACGAGATACAACTTCTGGAAACGTCGATAACCCGGAAAATGGATGACGCCATTCTCTTTGCTGAAGAAAGCCCCGAATTGACACATGAAGAACTGATGAACATAGTGGAGAGATATTGATGACCGACACGGTTTCACAAAATAATACGATGCTTTCGCGAACAATCACATACCGTGATGCCATAAACGAAGCGCTCAAAGAAGAAATGCGCCGCGATCCTTCGGTTTTTCTACTGGGAGAGGATATCGGCGAACGGGGCGGATCATATAAAGTAACGGCCGGGCTGCTCCAGGAATTCGGGCCGAAACGAGTCATCGATACACCGATAGCGGAAGCGAGTTTCACCGGCATAGGAATGGGCGCTGCCATCAGCGGAATGAGACCGGTTGTCGAGGTGCCGTTCGTGGATTTTACCATGCTCGTGATGGACCAGCTTGTCAACCAGGTTGCAAAGTACCATTTCATTACCGGCGGAACACGGAAAGTACCGCTCGTGCTGAGAACGCAGGGAGGAGTCGGCAGCGGTCTCGCCTGCCAGCATTCTCAGAGCCTCGAAGCGTTCTTTTATCACATCCCCGGCCTGAAAATCGCGGTTCCCTCGACCCCGTACGATGCCAAAGGGCTGCTGAAAACCGCCATCAGGTGTGACGATCCGGTGATATTCCTCGAACACAAGCTCCTCTATACAGCCGAGGGGGCCGTTCCCGAACAGGAATATCTCATCGGCTTCGGAAAAGGCGGGATAAAGCGGCCCGGCAAAGATGTCACCGTCATTGCATGGCTCAACATGATACCCCGTGTTCTCTCCGCGGCTGAAAAATGCGCCCGTGAAGGCATCGACATCGAGGTAATCGACCCCCGCACCCTCGTACCCCTCGACAAGGCTCTCATCCTCGATTCCGTCCGGAAAACACGGCATGTCATCATTGTCCAGGAGGCAATACGCCGCGGCGGTGTCGCATCCGATATCGCATCGATCATACAGGAAGAGGCATTCGACTGTCTCGATGCACCTGTCAGGATCGTTGCAGCCGCAAATTCACCCATTCCGTTCAACGAGGCGCTCGAACACACCATTATTCCTCAGGAAGATGATATTACGGAAGCGGTATATCAGATCATACATAAATCATAACCAACATATTATATACAGCAGCTTATTTTCATTTAAAGATCAGAACTGACGGTAATATTTAAAAAAAGCCCCCTTTCTGTCACTTCGTGACATCCTTTCCCCTCATGAGGGCAGGATATAACTGCAAGCACCACAATCTGTTGTCACCCCCGGGGGGAACAGGCGCGTATGCGCTGAAGGGGACTGTTGTTATTGCTTCGGTGATTAAACAGTGACATCAGGTGATGTCAAACCGAACTTGTATCGGTGTCTATGCCTGATATGAGTATCATCATTTATTCGCCGAAGCAATAATAATAAGAGATAGTACATCGGGAATTGTGTAGATTCATTGAAAACCATAGCGTTTACAATATATTATACAAATTGAAATGATATTTAACCGGACACTATTGTTTAACGATATGTAAAAAGCATGTATTACATTCAGGTGTGATTCTTTCTGATGGTTTTAACCGGTCTTTGATAACCTGAATACTTTCCACAGGTACATTCAAACGGGGGGGAATAGCTCATGGCTGAGGAGATGAAAAAAAGAGGGAGACGATCCTTTCTCGGAACCATCGGCGCCGCTGCACTTACGACGGCTTCGATACCATTGATGAAACCGGGTGACGCACAGGCTCAGTCTGCCGGAAAAAAGCTGAAAGTCGCGCTCGTAGGAACAGGAAGCCGTGGAAGTACCATGTGGGGCAAAATGGTCAAGGATAGTTTCAGCGATGTGGTGGAATTTGTCGGGCTGTGCGACATCAACTCAAAACGCCTGGCATTTTCCAAACAGTATATCGGGGTGAATTGCCCGACTTTCACCGATTTTGACGAGATGGTGAAAACGACGAAGCCTGATTCAGTTATTGTCACCACCGTAGACTGCTTCCATGCCAAGTACGCCTGCCGTGCCATGGAGCTCGGATGCAACGTAATATGCGAAAAGCCGATGGCGACAGATGAAAAGCTGTGCCAGGAAATGCTCGATTGCGAAAAACGCACCGGCAAAAAAATAACCGTAACATTCAACGCCCGGTATGGTGCGCCTCCCGAGCGTATCAAGGAAGTGCTCATGTCCGGGGAAATCGGACAGATCACCTCGGTCGACTTTCACTGGTACCTCGATACCGATCACGGCGCCTCGTATTTCAGAAGATGGCACGCGTTCAAACAGTTCAGCGGCTCCCTGTTCGTTCACAAGGCGACGCATCATTTCGACCTCATGAACTGGTGGCTCGAAGCCGAACCCGTGGAAGTCGTCTCGTACGGCAAACTCAATAAATACGGTTTCAACAGCCCGTTCCGGGGCGAACGGTGCATGACCTGCCCCCACAAGGGCACCTGTGAATTCTACTGGGATATAACAAAAGACGAATTCATGATGGACCTCTATGTCAAGGCTGAGTCAGAGGACGGTTATCTCCGTGACGCCTGTCTGTTTCGCCCGAAAATCAATATCTGGGACACTATGGCTGTTCAGGTCCGGTACCATAACGATGTTATGATGAGCTATTCGCTCAACGCCTTCATGCCGTACGAGGGATACAGCGTCTCGTTCAACGGCACAAAGGGAAGGTTCGATGCCCGCATCTACACCACGCAGCCGTGGAAAGTCGACAGGATCGCCGATTTCCGTATCACATCCCTGTTCGGGAGGTCGCGGACGTTTTCGATCGAGAGTGAAGAATCCGGAGGTCACGGCGGCGCCGATCCCAAACTGCAGGAGAGGATTTTCAGAGGCCCGCTTCCCGATCCGCTCAAACAGGCTGCGGGAAGCAGGGACGGCGCTTTGTCGATAATGATCGGCATCTCCGCCCGCCGAAGTATCGAACAGCAGCGTCCGATAAAAATCGAGGAATTGGTAAAGATATAGTTTATAGTTTATGGTTACTGGTTTGTGGTTTGTGGTTTGTGGTTTGTGGTTAATAAAGGGTGGTGAATAAATATCTTTTCACCACCCTCGTAAAATTATCAGGTAGTTCAGAAAAATCAAAAATAATACGCCCCGTTCAGATCGACATCATACAGCTTCGAGCCGATATTCTTGAGTTCGCCGATCGGTCCGCGGAAGATCAGGAGATCGAGGGAATATGTCTGGGTGTCGCCCTTGACAAGCTTTTTAGCCGGGCTGTGACATTCGACCTCGCAGAAACCGCCGGATTTCCCGTCATCGTTGTACATCTCGACAGCATCGCCGTACGCGCTCGGCTTGCCCCAGGGTTTGTCCACATATTTCCCGCTCGGATCGACCGAAAACACCTTTGCATAGAGAATACCGGTGCCGTCACGGTTGTCCCTGAGGAACGCCTCGCCTTTGCCCGCGGCTTCGGGCCGGACACCGATCTTGCTCCGGTATTTGCCGTCTATCTTTACCGAAATTATGTTGTTTTGGACAACAAGCCGGTCGCCGAGGGGATTGAAGTATTCGCGGTATGCGGTCTTCGGGTCGGCGCCCTCACGGAGCGGAATGAGCATGGTGCCGGACGGATTGAGCTGGAGGAGGCTCCAGAGGCAGACAAAGGGAAGCTGCTCGCCGATGACCTCATCGGAGCGGTTCGTAATGGAATGCGTCTTGCGGATACCCAGGAACTCGACTCCCGCAGGAAGCGCGCCGGCCTCTGCCGGAGGAGTTGTCAGAAGCTCGATGCTGCGCCTGAACGTGATTTTGTAAACCTGGCCGGTGTTTGCGGGAATATCCATGTCCGCTTCAAACGAGGCATTCTGAGCCGATTGTTCGATCACCCGGAAGGTAACCGGATCGAGCGCAGAGGGAACAAACCACGTACCCGGATCCTGGTTGGCATCGACGAAGAAGAGGTCTTCAGGCGCAAGCCAGCTCCGCAGGCCTCCGGCATTCCAGTTAAGCGGCTTCTTCTCCCATATCGAGCCATCGAGAACGGCGGTATTGACCCACATGAGATTCTCGTCGGCAGCGCCCTTGATGGCGGCTCCGAGAACACGGGCGCTCAGCTCCGGTGTGATAATGATCTGCGGGCCATTCTCAGAACCGAGAACCACAGGCTGGCTTCGTCCTTTAAGTGCGTTCAGAAGAGCCTGATTGCTGTTGGCCGGCGCCGGTTTTATAACTCCCGGATCCTGGGAACACGCAACCATGCCGAATATGATTACCACAGGCAGCATAACCGAGACTGTCCAGACAATACCTTTGATAAGTGCCGGATACATCGTACGACTCCTTAACGTTAAGAATGGATATTACATGTTTCGAGTTTCAATGAATATATACACGGAATAACCGTATGCGCAAGAGATAGCACATGAACGGTTATAATCCCTGTCAGCCGCCGAATCCGGGATTATGAAGTTTTTTGACCTCATCGGCAAGAATTTTCAGGTTCATACAGGGTGCATCGAGGGGAACAGCGCACTCAGGGCCGATGATATCGATGCCGCACCCAAATTTTTCCTCAACATCACGGGCCACGATTTCTGGCGTACCCTCACGTATCACGGTAAAATTGCTCGTTCCACCCATAAGCGAGAGACTGTCACCGGCAAGCTCTCGCGCGGTTTGTGCCGGTACTTTCGAATCGAAATGGAAACACTCCATCCCGGTCTGGCGGATATATTTGATCCTGTCGGATGTATCACCGCAGATATGGAGAATAAGCGGGCACGGGAGTTTCTCGCTCATTTCCTGGTGGAGCTCCAGGAGAAAATCGCGGTATGCATCGGGCGAACAGAGGTCGCGCGTGGCATGATCGGCATAACAGAGGGCATCGGCTCCCGCCTCGACCTGGGCGGTTCCGAAGGCAAGTGTAACCTGTTTCAGGCTTTCCATAGCCCGTTTGACCGAATCGGGTTTGAGGATGGTGTTTATAAGAAACTCCTCCACACCGAATACATGATATCCGAGCGTCCAGGGGCCAAATACTTTTCCTACTACGGCGACCTCGTTACCAAACCGCCGTTTCAGTATTTCTATCGCATCAAGCGGTACCCGGCACTCTTTTTTATTCAGAAAATCGCCGGGAACGCGTATCTCGTCATCGATTTTGTAAAGATGATCCCGCGAATCAGGCATTCTTCCCATCTCGCCCCAGTCGACCGTGCAGCCGAGAGCGGCGGACTCATGCCATACACTGAAGAGCGGCATGACATTATCGAATCCGATTACGGTATGCCCCGCGGCCGCAAGACCGGCCATCAATTCGGCATCAAGGTGCGCCTCGGGGAAAAAAATGCCTGTCTTTTTCATGAGATCGACGGTAACCACCGAGGTTGCACTTCCGGTCGCCGGCCGCGGCGTCGGCTGACGATGAAGCGCTTTCATGAATATCTCGCCGGGTGTCAGCATAACTACAAACCCCCTTAATCATTATCAATTCTATCATATCAATCACTATTTCGTATACAGTAAATTATAGGTTTGTAATCGATGTAACCAGCATTTTTTAAACACTCATGTAAATTATCAACGGTAATAACGCATTTCAGCTGGATAATTCACAAAATTTAGTCTCCATGATGCACAGCCGCAAAGAATAATTCCAGTATTTTTAATGTTATAGTATTTTTATCATGTTCATGCAGATAAGTACAGATATGTATTAATAATACAAATCCATAAAATCCGGTTATCCAGTATGATAAGCCTATAACCTTTTTTAATCAGAATCGATTATTTTTTCCGATGGTATGTGATTCCCCCTGCCTGCGGCATCCCCCCTTTTTAAAGGGGGGAAGATGGGTCGGCTTCCCCTTTGTTTTATAAGGGGGATACGGCGAAGCCGAGAGGGATCAATGATGTTAGCTGACTTAACTGGATAACCGGAATCCATAAAATCCGCAGTCGGTTGTATTTTATGAAAATATGGGCTTATATTATAATAATATATTTATAATATTATTGTCAATATTTTAAAAGAAACTTTTAAGGTTTAACCGAGTTTAATATTGCAGAAGGCAGAAGAAATTTCGTATATTCAAAATGCAGTGGTAAATAATGAATGAAAATAATTACTTCATAATCATAAATAATACGGAGTTGGTCTTTTCATGAGAAAAATCGGCAAAGTTACGTACGGTACCGAAGCCCCGGCCCCGGGTCAGGCGGATAAAATCAGGTTTGTCGATGTCGATCAGAAGGTCTGCATCGGCTGTCAGCACTGCGAAGACATCTGCCCGACCGGCTCGATTGTCGGAGTCGAACCGAACAAGCGCTGGGTGCCTCATCATATTCCCCATCCCGAAACCTGCATATACTGCGGCCAGTGTCTCATCAACTGCCCGGTCAACGCGATTTACGAGCGGGTTTCGTTCATAGATGCGGTCAACAAAGCCATCGCCGACCCCGGTATAGTGACCGTCGCGATGCCTGCCCCCTCGATTCGTTATGCTCTCGGCGAGGAATTCGGTATTCCCGAAGGCACGTATGTGGGCGGGAAGATGTTCGCGGCACTCAAGAAACTCGGTTTCGACATTCTGTGGGATGTCGAATTCGGCGCCGATGTCACCATCATGGAGGAAGGCACCGAGCTCATCGGTCGTGTTACCGGCAAGCTCGACAGGCCGCTTCCCCAGTTTACTTCCTGCTGCCCGGGCTGGATACGGTATGTGGAAACGTTTTATCCCGAACTCATACCGCATCTGTCGAGCACAAAAACCCCGACGCAGATCAACGGCGTTCTCGCCAAGACTTATGGGGCCGAGAAAATGGGCGCCGACCCGAAACGCATGTTTACCGTGGCGATCATGCCCTGCGTATCGAAAAAATTCGAGGGACTCCGCATAGAGAACCAGGCCTCAGGGAACCGTGACATCGACGCGACAATCGATACCCGTGAGCTTTCCTATATGATCAAGGAGGCAGGCATCGATTTCAAGAACCTTCCCGACGACGGCAAGCCCGACGATCTGCTCGGCCTTTCGACCGGAGCCGGAACCATTTTCGCTGCCACGGGAGGCGTCATGGAAGCCATGCTCCGATATGTGACTGAAGAACTGAGCGGACAAAAGCTCGATTCGGTCGATTTCGCGCAGGTCCGCGGCCAGAAGCATATCCGTGAGGCTTCCCTGACTGTCGGGGGTAAAACGGTAAAAGTCGCGGTCGTCAACGGTCTGAAAAATGCGCGGGAAATATGCGAACAGGTTAAAGCCGGTACATCTGGTTACACCGCCATCGAGGTCATGACCTGCCCCGGCGGCTGTATCAACGGCGGCGGCCAGCCCTATGCCGACTGGACAAAACGCGCGGCTTATTCATGGCTTATCGACCTCCGCTCGAAGCTTGCCGCGCTCGGTAAGGATTTTGAGCGCGCTTAGTTCGTACGGCATGGGAACTCTATAAAGTAATGAACGATGATTTTTCCCGATAAGGAATGTACCATGGTACACAAACTGATTAAAAACGGATTCAGCAGCGGAAGACGGGTGTTTCTTAAATCTATGACCATCGTAACCTCCATGGTCATTGTGGGAACCCGGATCACCGTCAACGCCTACGCCGAGGTGAAAGATTACCTTACATCAAGGATTGCGGCTATCTACAAGCATGACGAGGCTATGAGATACCGTAAATCCCAGGATAATCCGATGGTGAAAAAACTGTATTCCGAGTGCATGTCGCACCCCATGTGCGAGAAATCGGAAAAATACCTCCACTCACAGTACACAAACCGTTCGGCGGGTATCGATAAAATCAGAAATTTCTGATAAATATCACAATCTCAACTATAAAAAAACCCCCGGTTATTGCAGAGTAACCGGGGGTTTTTTTATTTTGGTCATACATGACGAAATATTTCATTGCGTTTATTTCAAAATAGATGCCGAAACAAGTTCTGCATGACCGTCATCCTGAACTCGTTTCAGGATCTACTCGCATGGTATATGCGAAATTATTTATATCGCCATGTATAATATCTTTGACCGTGTATATCATCGAAAAACGCCAGCGTTTTCATCTTCACTGATATTTCTTGACGATAAATGCATCTAATCCCTCTCCCTTAAACGAATCCGCACAGAGTCCGGCAGCGCGCCGATCATCAAATATACCGAGAAGAGACGATCCGCTGCCGGTAAGAATCGACGCACGGGCATCGCAGGCGTCCAGACGATTCCGGATATCGGCAAGCTCCGGATAGTGTTCGTAAACAACGGGTTCAAAATCATTGCCCAGAGCGCCGAAAAAACTGTCTTCCGTAAGGTTTCCACCATTGAGCTTCTTTATCATGGAACGGTAATTTTCTAGGGTATATCCATAATTTTTCAGGCTGCGGTACGCCCAGGCGGTCGAAATCCCGAATCCCGGATAAACAAGAACATAGGTAAAATCAAACGGCCAGGCGATTGGGGTCACCGTTTCACCCCTGCCGGTGATGACAGCAGTACCGCCGCGGATAAGAAACGGGATATCCGAACCCAGTCCGGCCGCGATTTCTTCAAGTGTTCCTGCCGGAACATCGATGCCATGGAATTTCCCGAGCCCCCGCAGTGCCGCTGCCGCATCGGTGGACCCACCCGCAAGACCGGCGCCGACGGGAATGCGTTTATCAAGCTCGAAACGGATACGGCTGCGTATCCCGAAACGACGGCAAAAAATCTCTTCTGCTTTAAGGACAAGATTTTCGGGTCCGGATGGGATATCGGGGCGGTTGCAGAAAAGACGCTGTGCATGATTGATATCGGAAATACTGCCGGAAGAGCGTTCATCCCCGTGCGATTCGGTCATAGTGAGTTCATCGCACAAACCGACTGTCTGAACGATGGAGCAGATATCATGATAACCGTCGGGGCGCTTGCCGATGATGCTCAAGCCAAGATTGATTTTCGCAGGAGCCTGTACTCGGACAGTCATAAGAAAACCTCAGCTCAAAAGAGAAATGAGATTGGTTCTCAGCTCAGCAGGGGACAGATTGCGGATCAGTTTTCCATCGCGGGCGATGGAGATTTCACGGGTTTCTTCGCTGACGACGACGACGACCGCATCCGTTTCCTCGGTGATTCCGAGTGCCGCGCGGTGGCGCGATCCTAGGGCGCGGTCGATTTCCTGGGAATCCGACAAGGGGAGCAGGCAGTTTGCGGCTACGATATGATCACCGCGGATTATGACCGCAAGATCATGGAGCGGCGAACCGGGTGTGAATATGGTGACAAGAAGCTGATACGATACCTCCGCTTCAAGATTCCGCCCCGTATCGACGACAGTTCCAAGCTGGGTTTCACGGGTAATCACCATGATGGCGCCGAACTTCTTTTCTGAAAGAACACGTGCCGCCGTTACAATTTCATCGAGTACCTGTTTGCCGGTTGGGCGGTAAAAAGCGCTCACAACATGCCACTGCCCGATCTGAATCAGGAGCCGCCGGAGATCGGGCGCAAAAATAACCACTATGCCGATAAGCCAGACACTTCCGAAAAAACTGATAAGCGCATTGAGAGCTTTAAAATGAGCCCAGTTCGATATCACGGCGGCGGCAAGGAGAACCAGCAGTCCGAAAATGAGCTGCATGGCCCGTGTATCCTTGATTCTCAGATAGAGCGCGTAAAAAATGAGCGATACGAGAAAAACATCGAGGATGTCGACCAGCTTTATCGGGAAAAAACCTATTTTAAACAGTTCCATGATTAACCCCTGACAGCGGCGGCAACATCACAGACCTGCCGCATGGCGCCAACATCATGTACACGGTGAACCTCGACTCCACTGCATACGCAGTGGGCGACGATGGCAGCGGTGCCCCAGATACGTTCGCCGACCGGAGCTCCCGTAACAGCCTGTATCATTCTTTTTCTCGATGCCCCAACGAGAACGGCGCAGCCGGTCTCATGAAACCGCCCCACATGCCGCAGAATTGCACAGTTATGTTCGAGCTTCTTGCCGAAGCCTATTCCGGGATCGACAAGAATCCGTTCCCGCTGGATTCCCTTTGATACTGCATGGGAAACCCGTTCCTTCAAAAAATCCAGAATCTCCCCGACGACATCATCATAGTGCGGGTCCGTCTGCATGGTCTGCGGATTACCCTGCATGTGCATGAGAACGACAGACGCCCCGGAAGCAGCGACAACATCGGCAATATCGGGATCGAAACGTAGAGCGGAAATGTCATTGACCATGACAGCCCCGGCATCGAGTGCACGGGCCGCAACCTCCGCATGGTATGTATCTATCGATACAGGTATCGAAATCTGCGGCGCCAGACGTTTTATGATCGGGATCACCCGTTCCAGCTCTTCTTCGATAGTGATCTGCTCGGCCCCGGGACGGCTCGATTCACCGCCAACATCGATGATATCAGCACCTTCCCCGACCATTTCGAGCGCTCTTTCCACTGCCCGTTCGCAGTCCGGAAATCTGCTGCCCTCGTAAAAGGAATCGGGTGTGATATTGAGAATTCCCATCACAGCCGGACGGATGCCATCACAGGTATGTGATCCCACGGTAAAGTGCAAGCTGTTGCTCCTCGGTGTCTGCGCAGTATTCAAGACCGCAACGGCGGAGAATCGTCAGTGTCATGATCCATCCGGGTTATCGGTATTGAATACCGAATCGAACTGAAACCCTCCAGCCATCTCCCACACCGTCAGCCATCGCGAATATCAACGGTCACGCATGATCATGCTGTATGCCTCGGCCCGTGACGGAGCGGTTCGCATAATACCCCTGATAGCGGAAGTGAGAATCTTTGTTCCAGGCTTTTTCACTCCGCGGATAGTCATGCACATGTGCTCTGCCTCGAGAACGACCATAACGCCTTTCGGTTTTATTGCCTCGATTATATACTCGGCGATATCGGTTGTCATACGCTCCTGAAGCTGAGGTCTCCGCGCAAGGGTTTCAACAACCCTCGCAAGGGAAGAAATTCCTACAATTCTATTGGAATCAGGCACATATGCAATATGAGCTTTCCCGAAGAACGGAAGGAGATGATGTTCGCACATCGACACAAAGGAAATATCCCGGAGAATAATCATCTCATCTTGATTTTTCGTGCAGAATACCCGTATTTCTTTCTGAGGGTCTTTCTCCAGTCCCGAAAAAAATTCCCGGTAAAATTCAGCGACCCGCTCAGGAGTGTGCTGGAGTCCTTCCCGGCCCGGATCCTCACCGATTCCCTCGAGAATAAGCAGCACACCCTTTTTTATTTTTTCACTGTCCATTCATGGTTCCTCAATTCAACCCCTCCAATTCCGCACAGATACTCCACCGCAAGGATCACTTTATTTTCCGAATCTTCTGGGCCGGTGCTTTCTTTATTACTCTCCTTCTCCCGCCCGTTTTTATGCGGATCATCCTCGTTCGCCGGGCTTTCGTTTTGTCAGAGGAATCATCGGGAGTCTTCGATTCTTTTTGTGCGTTATCGTCCGTTGCAGGTGCTTTCTTCCGGGCATCGCGTCTTCTGTTCTGGTTAGCCGGGCGCACGGGAGTAACCGCTTCCACGGCCTCACGAACCTCGGGCGCACTTGCCACGGTTACGCTTTCCCTCGGCGATACCTCTTTCGTCTCGCGCGGTTTCTCATCACGGGGGGTGGATTGCTGAGGCGTATTTTTCGGCGGTCTTCTCCTGCGGCTCCGTCCCTGACGTTTTGGCTGGGTCGAAGACATATTGAGCACACGGTCGATTTCGTTTCCGGCGAGAACCTCTCTTTTCAGGAGCTCCGCAGTCAGAAGCTCAAGCTTGTCAGTATGTTCCATGACAATCGTTTCCGCCTGCTGCTGAGCCGCTTCAACAATCCTGCGGATTTCACGGTCGATTGCGATGGCGGTTTCCTCGGAATAGTCCTTATGAGTGGCTATCTCACGGCCAAGGAATATCTCACTTTCCTTCTTGCCGAACGTGAGCGGCCCAAGCCGTTTGCTCATTCCCCACTCGCATACCATCTTCCGGGCCATCAGGGTCGCCTGTTCGATATCGTTCGAAGCTCCGTTCGTGATATCTCCGAATTTGACAATTTCCGCTGCACGGCCGCCGAGCAACACTGTCAGTTTACCTATACAGTAGTTGTACGACCAGTTATGACGTTCGTCCTGAGGCAGAAAATGGGTCAGGCCGAGCGCCCGTCCGCGTGCCACAATCGAAACCTTGTGCACGGGATCGGACTGCGGCACGAACTTGGACACGAGTACATGTCCCGCCTCATGATACGCGGTCAGACGCTTTTCTTCTTCGGTGATGACGAGACTTTTTCTCGCAGTGCCCATCATGACCTTGTCCTTCGCTTCCTCAAAATCGATCATGGTAACTTTACTACGGTTCAGGCGTGCAGCAAGAAGGGCAGCTTCGTTGACGACATTGGCAAGATCGGCGCCGGTCATCCCCGGAGTTCCTTTTGCAATACTTTTCAGGTCCACCTTGAGATCGGCCTGAATTTTTTTCACATGAACCCGGAGAATTTCCTCACGGGCTTTTACATCCGGCCAGTCTACCACGATCTGACGGTCAAACCTTCCCGGCCTGAGCAGCGCCGGATCAAGTACATCGGGCCTGTTGGTCGCCGCAAGAAGAATGACGCCTTCATTCGATTCGAAACCGTCCATCTCGACAAGGAGCTGATTGAGGGTCTGCTCACGCTCGTCATGACCACCGCCGATTCCCGCTCCGCGCTGGCGTCCGACCGCATCGATCTCATCGATAAAGATAATGCATGGGGCGTTGTTTTTCCCCTGATCGAAAAGGTCCCTGACACGCGATGCGCCGACGCCCACGAACATCTCGACAAAATCGGAACCGCTCATGCTGAAAAACGGCACACCCGCTTCGCCCGCAACAGCTCGCGCAAGGAGGGTTTTGCCGGTTCCCGGAGGGCCGACAAGGAGAGCGCCCTTGGGAATTTTACCCCCGAGGCGCTGGAATTTCCGGGGTTCCTTGAGAAATTCGATAACTTCCTGAAGCTCGACTTTTGCTTCCTCGACACCGGCCACATCGGCGAATGTAGCTTTCTGCTGATTCTCAGCCATAAGCTTCGCTTTGGATTTTCCGAAGGTAAACACACCTTTCGGTCCTCCCTGCATCTGACGGATAATAAAGAGCCATATACCGAAAATCAGAATCCAGGGGAGCGAAGATATAAGAATATTCATCCATGTCCGCTCAGGCTCGATCGTCAGCTGAACTCCCTGAGAAACCAGTTTGTCGATCAGAGTCTGGTCATAATTCCCGATGGAAACGATAATTCCGGTGTACTGGCGATTATCACCGGAGTCTCCGAGCTTCATTGGTTCGGTAAGTTTTGCTTCGAGTGTCATGTTCCTTATGCGTGCCTTATCTATTCTTTTGGCAGTGAGCAGCGTATTGAACACCGTATAATTGGCCTTATAATAATCGGATGTCTGAGAATTCATCTGTTTCCAGAGCATGATTCCCAGAAGAACCAGAAGAACGATAAATGCAAGACGGTGTCCCAAAGGCCAGCCATACTTTCCTCCCGGTTTGCCCTTACCGGCCGGAGGAACAGGTGTTTTACGTTTTCTCAGCAGATCACGCCGGTCGGGACGCTGTCTCTGATCTTCCGATTTCTGAAGATTATCCGAATCATCCATAGTGTACTTTTTATTCATGTTTTTTCGATGTTCCTTTTTTTATTCATGTTTTCAATTCTGGTGAAAAAACCCGATCATTAAAAATGGACTGAAGTCCTTTTTCAATTCATGTACTACCAAATGATAATGGTATATCCGGTTTTACATACGGGCTTCAGAGGGCCATTGAAGTCCGTTTTTGAGCCGAAGAATTATCGATTCTCCGGTTTTCCCGTTTCTCTCCTTTTCATCGATCCTCAAGTATTCCGAGGATTTCAGGCCGGGAATCCATACAGCCATGGCCCCTGCGCGAACCACAGGCATCGCTCTCCTCAGAACCTTCGGGAGTGAAACAGAGGACATGATATCACGGATTTTCACCGGCCGCTTCAAGCCGAACGGTGTCATGAATTCGCCGCGTTTTACCTGCCCGATGGTCAGATTCCCATACTTTTCCATGAGAGCCGTACTGACACGGATACGCACCCTGCCATCGACCACACTGTCCGGCGCCGCTGTATCGGACACGATTACTCCGCCATCCCCCGGAATAACCGTTTCGCCGGGGATATTCAACGGAACGGGACCATAATCGCTCACCGGCGCCGCAAATGTCACAGTCCTGTCCCCTGCCTCGCAGTGAATCCCCGCGGTAATATCATGCCCCTCAGAACCATCCGCGATACGGTCAAGAATTGTTTCGACTTCATCCATGTCTGTATCACGGCCGGCGCCTTCAAGTTTTTCCAGGCAGTATCTTACCATACGCTGCCGCAATACTTTATGATACCCCATAAATGCCGGTTTATCAAGGAGTATTTTGTATGCATCAGCGTGGATACAGCACACATGAAAAGCAGCCATCATCCGCTCCAGCAGGAAATTCTCCTGGGTTGCGGACAACTCTGCAAGCCGCGTCAGACAACCGCGTATGTTCGGAGAAAACGAACGTTCCAGTAACGGCATAAGCTCAAGCCGTATCCTGTTGCGGAAAAAGGCGGTATCGGTGTTGCTCGAGTCCTCGCGGAAACCGATGCCGGATGAGGAGAGATACCTGCGGATTTCAGACCGTTCAGCCCAGAGCAAGGGCCGTACCCATGCATCACGGGATGGCAGAATCCCGCGGAGTCCCGCAGGCCCCGTTCCCCTCAGAATCCGCTGGAGAACCGTTTCAGCCTGGTCATCGAGGGTATGACCGGTGGCAATCCTGTTCAAATTCCTCGCCGCACATGTATGTTCGAGAAAAGCGATCCGCGCCTCACGGGCTGCGGTTTCAAGGGAGCCTTTCCTCCGGGCCAGCTCTCCTTCCGGGATTCTCAGTACGGTGAGATGAATGTTCATTCGGGAGCACAACTCGCGGCAGAACACTTCATCACGGTCGGACTCATCGCCTCTCAGGGAATGGTTGAAGTGCGCCGCCTCGACGGTAATACCAAACTCTTCTTTCAAACGGACAAGAACAGTGAGCAGACACACGGAATCACCTCCGCCGGATAACGCTGCAAGTACGGTGTCGCCGTCGGAGAACAATCCATGAAGTCTACAGAATTCACTCACCTTTTTTTCAAACTCATCGCACATGAAACACCACATCTGAAAAAAACTGTAAAACACCGGTTCAAAGCTTCCGCATCGCAGATTCGATGGTATTATGCAGGAGCATTGTAATGGTCATCGGGCCTACTCCGCCGGGAACAGGCGTTATGGCGGAAGCTTTCGGGGCGACCGAATCGAAATCCACATCACCGACAAGGCGTACACCGCTCTTTTTCGACGGGTCATCGATCCTGTTTGTGCCCACATCGATGACCACAACGCCTTCTTTCACCATGTCACCGTTAACCACGTCCGGCCTTCCCACTGCTACGACAAGAATATCGGCCTGCCGCGTGTAATACGAAAGGTTATCAGCTCCGGTATGACAGACCGTGACAATGGCGTTAGCACCCTTTTCTTTCTGAAGCATAATGTTGGCGAGCGGCTTACCCACAATATTTGAACGCCCGACAATGACCAGATGTTTCCCGTCAGTCTCGATGCCGGATCGTTCGAGAAGGATTTTACAGCCGTGTGGAGTGCACGGCAGAAAACACGGCTGCCCTACAACCATTTTCCCGACATTCACCGGATGAAAACCATCGACATCCTTATCGGGATTGATTTTAAGAAGAATTTTCCCTTCGTCTATATGTTCGGGAAGCGGAAGCTGAACAAGAATCCCATGAAACCGGTTGTTGTGATTGATATCATCAACCAGAGCAAGGAGGTCGCCTTCGGTAGTCGAAGCCGGAAGGCGGTACGTATCGGAAAAGATACCTACCCGTTCGCACGCTTTTTCCTTGTTTCGGACATACGTATGAGATGCAGGATTGTCGCCGACAAGAATGGCTGCAAGCCCGGGTACTATCCCTTTCTCTTTCAGCCCGGCAACCTTCGCTTTCATTTCCTCCTGCATTTCCTGCGCGATTGCCTTGCCGTCAATTAACCGTGCCATTACTCGATCCTTTCGAGAGAGGGTAAAACATTAGCATATATATCAATTATCTGTTTTCTTCATGGGCAGGGTCAGGTCGCGACCAGTCCCTGCTACACCACACGCCAATTCATATATCAGAAAAGCCCGACAACCTTTCCGTCATCGTCGATATCGATGTTTGCTCCTGCCGGTACGGTGGGCAATCCCGGCATGGTGCGTATCTCGCCGACAAGGGGATACACAAATCCGGCGCCGGCGGAAAGCCTGACTTCACGGATGGGGAGCTCGAATCCCACAGGCCGGCCCTTGAGCCTTGAATCATGCGAGAGCGACAGGTGGGTTTTCGCCATACATATGGGGAGATTGCCGAATCCCAAAGCGGTGAAATGATCGATCTGCTTCGTTGCGAGAGGGCTGAAGTCAACGCCGGAAGCACCGTAGATTCTGGTCGCAATCGCCATAATCTTCTCCTTCAGCGGGGCATCGAGCTCATAGAGAAATCTGAAGTCGGTCGGTGTTTCCGCAGCCTCGATAACTGCTTCCGCGAGTTCGACACCGCCTTTCCCCCCTTTTGCCCACATGTTGCTCACCACCGCAGCCTGCGCACCGGCTTCAAGCGCAATCCGCTTGACCGTTTTATGTTCCCTGGCGGTATCGGTATCGAAACGGTTGATCGCCACCACAACAGGAACGCCGAAAAGACGGATATTTTCAATCTGCTTGACAAGATTGCCCGCACCCTCTTCCACCGCCTTTATATTCTCCTTGAGAAGTCCGGTATCGAGCAGTTTTCCCGCAACAACCTTGAAACGGCCGGAGTGCATCTTGAGCGCTCTGACCGTTGTCACGAGCACGGCGGCATTGGGCCTGAGTCCCGAAGCCCGGCACTTGATATTGAAAAATTTCTCTGCCCCGATGTCCGCGCCGAAGCCGCTCTCGGTGACCACAAATTCCCCTGTTCGCGTGGCTATCAGGTCGGCGATAATCGAAGAATTGCCATGGGCTATATTGGCAAACGGTCCTGCATGAACGAGTACCGGAGTGTTCTCGATCGTCTGCATAAGCGTGGGCTTGACAGCATCCCGCATGAGCACGGTCATCGCTCCGGCGCACCTGAGATCATCGGCTGTCACAGGCGTTCCGCTTGTCGTCTCGCCGATGATGATCCTGCCCAGCCGTTTACGGAGGTCTTCGAGGCTCGTGCACAAGGCAAGAACGGCCATGATCTCCGAAGCGACGGTTATATCGAATCCGGTCTGCCTCGGTATCCCGTTCGCCTTTCCCCCGAGACCGATCACAATATCACGGAGCGCCCGGTCGGAGATGTCCACAACACGGTTCCATGCGATACTCGTCGGTTCGATCTCGAGCGTGTTGCCTTTGCTGATATGATTGTCGATAAACGCCGCAAGAAGGTTGTGTGCAACGCCGACAGCATGAATATCGCCGGTCAGATGGAGATTGAAATCCTCCATGGGAACAACCTGCGAGTACCCTCCGCCGGCTGCACCGCCCTTGATGCCGAATGTAGGCCCCATCGAGGGCTGCCTGATACAGCAGATCGCCAGCTTTCCTACATGATTGAGCGCCTGGGAAAGACCGATAGTTGTGACGGTTTTACCTTCACCGAGCGGTGTGGGAGTTATCGCGGTCACATCGATATACTTTGCCATGGTGCGTTTTTTCTTGAATTTCTCAAGAACATCGAGCGAAATTTTAGCTTTATACTTTCCATAAAGCTCAATATCATCCTCCCCGATTCCGAGCATTCCGGCGATTTCGTAAACATGCTTCATCTTTGCCCGCTGCGCAATTTCAAGGTCTGACAGCATACAACACTCCCGTTGTGAAACTCCTGCTGTATACAGCAGTCATAAGCATTTATATTATATTTCAGATTTACTATTTACGATTTACGAATATATCTATTATCCCTGCCAATCGTACGAAATCATTGCTCCGGCGAAAAAATATCGATACCAATGCTTTGAATAGATGCCGAAACAAGCCCGGCATGACATCATCGATGTCCCTGTCGCATTGCCGGGGAGAAATTCATAAATCATATCGTCTGACAATTATTAACGAGACGGCTCTTCGCGTTCCGATAACGGTACAAACCTGCGGTTGAACATACCGATGTATTTCGAAGTCGGGCGGATGAGACGGTTGTTTGCATACTGTTCCAGAATGTGGGCAACCCATCCGGTAATTCTCGAACAGGCGAAAATGGTCGTATAATATTCTTCAGGAATATCGAGCGCATGCT
>JAJFUH010000180.1 GCA_021372535.1 bacterium | reverse complement strand
GTAGGTGCATACCTCGGTCGTGAGAGTAAATCCCGGCGGAACAGGAAGCTGTAATTCCTTGTGACCCGCCATTTCGGCAAGGTTCGCACCTTTTCCGCCAAGCAGGTTCTTCATGGATTCATTACCATCCGCTTTGCCGCCGCCAAACTTATACACATACTTTTCAGACATTTCATCTCCTCCGGAGGAAAGAATTATAAACTATTAGGAAGACCGTAAATATGCATGACTGACGCAGAAAATGTAGTTTCTAAATATAAGTATTATATACATGAAAGTAAAGCAGAGAATACAGGCATAAGGCATAAGGCATAAGTGATAATACAACCCATCCCCTTCCGCACTACACTCCCCCTGTCCATACCTCACAGGGGTTCATGATAATAGACCGGCTCCGATTTGGCCGGAGATTCAATGCCGGGTTAAAGCTTTCATCCACAAACCAGAGATCACAAACAATAAACCAATTTTTTATTCTTTCCGCAGCCAGAACACAGTAATGCCGCCGAGAAGGGGAAACAGGAAAATGACATTCATTGCCGCCTGAATGCCGATTTTGTCGGCGAGGGCACCGAACGGCGGCGCGGCAAGACCGCCCATCATGAATGAAACGCCCATGACGAGAGAAGATGCCATACCGGCGAGCCTGGGTGCAACCCGCTGGGCCATGATGATGTTCACCGGAATGGTCGACGAAAGCAGGAGCATCCCCAGCAGCAATAATACGGTCGATATGACACCCGTCGTATAGAGAAAAGCATAAAAGAGCGGAGATGCGGCAATCATGGTTATGGCCATGATTCTGCGGCGACCGTACTTGTCCGACAGGTGGCCGCCGATGAACAGCCCTACCATCCCGGCAAGCAGCATCGCTGAAAGGTAATACGCGCTCTGAGAGAATGTGGCGCCGCGTTCGATGGCGAGCATGGGAAGAAACGCCTGAACGAGGCTGTATACCATCGCCCTGAAAGTCGATACGAGCCAGAGCATGAACAGCTCGCGACGGCTGCCCATGAGACTCGCGAACATCTCTTTCATGTCAAGGGGTTGGTGTTCGCTTACGACAATCTGTTTATCCCTGATGAAATACACCGCCATCACGAGCGCAGGAAAAACAACGATCGGCATGGTACGTTCACCGAGCACATTGACAACGAGGACGACCGCGAGCGGGGCAAGGGTGACTCCGACCGAACCGCCGGACGAGAAGAGGGCCATGGAGATTCCCCTGCGGTTCTCGTGCGCTATATGACCGGCGGCAACGGCACCTACAGGATGAAACATCGATACCCCGAATCCCACGATACTGAGAAGAACGATCAGCAGGTCAAACCGGTGGACGGAGAGCAGAAAGGCAAAAGGCACCGCCGATACGAGCGGGCCTGCCCAGAGAAACCATCTGAGGGGTTTACGGTCGTTGAGTATTCCGACAACGGGCTGAGCGACGTTGGCAAAAATCTGCATGACCATGACCAGAAATCCCGCCTGGGCAAGCGACCAGCCGTACCGGCTCGTTAAAAGTGGCAGCAGCGGCGCAAGCATACCCGGATATAAATCCGAAGCCATATGCCCGAAAGCGAGAAACAGTATTCTTTTCCATCTCATACGACAGGTTTTCCTAAAAGACCGTACAAAGGGCACTCGTCACAAAGCGGTTTACGTCTGCACACTTCAGCGCCCAAAAGGCAGATAAGCCCGTGAAATTCGCCGTAAAAAACCGGATCGGGATCGAGCGCATCCTCAAAATAACTGCGGAGTTCTTCGTAATCCCATGATGGCTCCGCAAGACCATGCCGTGTAAAAATCCTCTTTGTGTACGCATCGACTACAAAAATCGGCTTTCCGAGGGCGTAGAGCAGCATCGAATCGGCGGTTTCATACCCGATGCCGGGCAGAGCGAGCAGTTTCTTCCGCGCATCGGCACAATCGAGACCGGCCATGTTCTCCACACCGCCGTGGAAATTATCCAGAAGAAACCTGCAGAATACCTTGAGACGCCGCGCTTTCTGATTGTAGTAAATCGTCGGCCTGACCGCTTCGGCGATCACACGCTCATCCGCCTCAGCGATCGATACGGCATCGAACACGCCCCTGTTTTTCAGAGCCTCAATCGCCCGTACAACCCCCGTCCACGGGGCGTTCTGTGTCAATATGGCGCCGATGCACACCTCAAAAGGCGTTTCGGCAGGCCACCAGTGCGTCGGGCCGATTGCCCGTTCGAGAACGTCGTACAGTTCATGGAGCAGACGGCGGCGTTTTTCCAAAATCCTCATGGTATTAGTGATTATAGGTATATGTATATTTGCATTATTGAAGGGAATAATTAAATCAAATTCAAGCGGAATTGCAAGGATAATTCATTATCCGAATACCCGGAAAAATCATGAAACACATGTAATGAACTGAATAATAATATTTTGATTATAAACAGCTTATATCAGCGCCGGAATCCCGGTTTAGCCGTGGTCTCAATCCGCATGATTTCATCCCTCAGGCGGGCGGCTTCCTCGAACTCGAGCTTGTCGGCTGCGGATTTCATCTTCTTTCTGAGCGCAGCAAGCGCTTCCTGGGAATCCATGAGATCGAGGATATTCACTTCCTCACGTTCGACCTTCGCGGTTGCCTTTGTGCCGTCGGCAATGACCGTGGTTCTGAGGATATCGTCAATGCTCTTTATCACCGATTCAGGGGTAATCCCGTGCTTCTCGTTATACGCCCGCTGGATTTTTCTTCTGCGGTTGGTTTCCTCGATCGTTCTGCGCATCGCATCGGTCATGGTGTCGGCGTAAAATATGACCATGCCGTTGATGTTACGGGCCGCACGACCCGCGGTCTGTATGAGCGAGCGCTCATTCCGCAGGAATCCCTGTTTGTCGGCATCGAGTATGGCAACGAGCGAAACCTCTGGCAGATCGAGCCCTTCCCTGAGCAGGTTCACTCCGACGATCACATCGAATTCCCTGAGCCTGAGACCGCGGAGAATCTCCACGCGTTCGAGCGACTGAATCTCGGAATGGAGATACCGCACTTTGATACCCATCTGGACGAAATAATCGGTCAGGTCTTCGCTCATTTTTTTGGTCAGGGTGGTCACAAGAATACGCTCGTTCGCGGCAACACGTTTCCGTATCTCGCCGAGAAGATCGTCCACCTGACCGGTGGCGGGCTTTACCACAATCATGGGATCGATAAGGCCGGTGGGCCGTATAATCTGCTCCACAAAGACACCGTGACACTTTTCCATCTCGAAATCGGCCGGTGTGGCGGAAACGAAAATAACCTGATTGATGGAATTCAGAAACTCATCGTAATTCAGGGGACGGTTGTCGAGCGCCGAGGGAAGCCGGAAACCATACTCGACGAGCGTTTCCTTGCGCGAGCGGTCGCCGTTATACATCCCCCTGACCTGCGGAAGCGTCACATGAGATTCATCGATAATCATGATATAATCCTCAGGGAAGTAATCCAGGAGCACCCACGGCCGTTCACCCGGCGCACGCCCCGTAAGATACCGTGAATAGTTCTCGATTCCCGAACAGTAACCAATCTCGCGGAGCATCTCGATATCGTAGCGGGTTCTCTGGCCGATACGCTGAGCTTCAATAAGCTTGTTCTCTCGTTCGAGCTCGGAGACACGGATATCGAGATCTTTTAAAATGTCCGCTATCGCGCTCTCGATACGAGAACGTGTGGTGACGAAGTGCTTTGCCGGATAAATCGCAACCTTGCTGCGGATATCCACAATTTTTCCGGTAACCTTGTTGATCTCGGAAATCCCCTCGACGATGTCCCCGAAGAACTCGATGCGTATGACACGCTCATCGTAGGCGGGCATGACCTCGAGCACATCTCCCCTTACCCTGAAATTCGCCCTTTCGAGCCCGAAATCGCTCCGGGAGTAATGGATATCGACAAGCTGCCTGATAACATCGTCGCGGTCGGCATGATCGCCAACCTCGAGGATAACGTGCATCTGCTCGTACTCCCGGGGAGAGCCGAGACCGTATATGCACGAAACGCTCGATACGATGACCGCGTCGCGCCGTTCGAGGAGCGAGCTGGTCGCCCGAAGCCTGAGACGGTCGATTTCCTCGTTGATATCTGCGTCTTTCTCGATAAACGTGTCAGTGGAGGGAAGATACGCTTCCGGCTGGTAATAGTCATAGTAGGAGATGAAGAACTCGACGGCGTTCTCGGGGAAAAGCGCCTTGAATTCCCCATAAAGCTGGGCGACAAGCGTTTTATTGTGAGAAAGCACGAGCGCAGGACGGTTCAGCCGTGCAATGACATTGGCGATGGTAAATGTCTTGCCGGAACCGGTTACCCCCAGGAGGGTCTGAAATTTCTCGCCGGCTTCGATGCCTTCCACAAGCGCATCGATGGCGGGTCCCTGGTCTCCTCGGGGCTTGAAATCACTGTTGAGCTTAAACCCACTCATGGTTTCAACGGAGAGCTTCCAACACCCGCTCCATCAGGTATGGATACCGCCGGAGTTCCTTTCAGCCGGGTTGATTCAACGGGCCCAAGAGTCTTCTTCGTGGTAGCCGCTTTCACCGTAATTCGATACGTATCGTTATAATTCAGAGGAAGCCTCGAAGAATGCTGGCCGTCACTCGCCTGAATATAATATTCCACCCCTGCTGTTGTTACCACGGATGCCGGAATGACAGCGGTATATAATGTGTCGGATACCGACATCGATACCGGTGTATACTCCGGAGCGTCAATTGCCCTGTACATGAGATCGGCGCTGACAACCTGTACATCGTCGGTGATTTCAGCAGTAATTGAGATATCCTGTCCTATCGGAGCCGCTTTAACCGGTTCATGTATGATTGTGGGAGCCACGTAGAGTTCCATTCCGAAATGGTAATCGGCATAATACAGGTATTCGACATACCATTGCCCGCTCCCGCCGCAACCCGAAGCGGATTTTCTGAATTCGTAGACTCTGTTCAGGTCTTTGTTGAGGTAAAACCATAATTCATACTTGTATGCTCCCGTACCGCCTGTTTGGATTTCATCGGGTTCTCCAAGAGTTTCGCGAACCCCTTCCCGCATATCCTTTTCCTTGGAACACGAAAAAACGAGCACCACACACAAACATACAGCCAGCATGCGTATAAACGCTCTAACCGATCGTATCGCCACAGTCGAATCCTCTTATAATAATGTTAGTAACAGCTTTAATTCCGAAAACAAGTTCTTATTTCGGAGTGAATTCGAAGGTAATGACACCCTTCTGAATACGGTTATCGCCTGCCGGAAGCGGAGAGAAACGCCATGATTTGAGAAACACCATGGCAAACTCCTCGAGGTCCGCATTCGCCTTGGTCACGGGGAACATATCAGTGTTCGACACGGTTCCGTCCGCAAGCACGGCAAACGATATCCTGATTTTTGCCGTATCCTTGAGCCCCTTCGCATATTCGGGCTGAGGATCGTATATGACCGTGCGTTCCTTCGCTTCCCCTTCGATGGTATATTTTGCCACATCGGCGCCTATTGTCCCCGTTTCGATACCTGCACCGGGTTGTTCTCCGACTGTTATTCTGGAACCCTCGTAGACCTCTTTACGGTCCATGGTGAATTTTTCACCTTCAGGCAGTTTAAAAGCAGGGACCTGAACCTCGATTTTCTGTTTTTCGGCTTTTGTAATGATATCCTGAGACTCAATACGGTTCTGTGTGGATACGGAAATGGTCGGTTCCTCGATCTCTATCATTTTACGCTTGGGGACCTCGACGCGTTCTTGGGGAGTGAGTCCCTCGTCACGCAGCCTTCTGGCTTCCTCGGTGCGCTGAGCTTCATTGATTATCTGTTCCATCCGCTCCCGTGAAACCGCGCCGAGATTCAACTCATAAAACGGCGGCGGCTCAACCTCGAAAAAAACCTTGATGTTCAACATCAGAAGAAGCAGGGCGCCATGAAACAGCACCGAATATATATATGCTTTTTTCGAATACTCAATTCCGTCTTGATTCACCGGTCATCACCCGTCTATCACCATTTCGCATTCAAATATTCACTTTTAATCGGAAAGTTATTTACGAAGTACGATTTACGATTTATAAAGGCCTGTTAAAGAAAAATCATGCCCCGACTACTATCTCGGAGATTATAAGTATTTCTGCTCTATGTAAACGTAATCGGGTCTTGCCATGTCATAAGTACAGTCGATCCGAGATATACATCGCACCGTTCGGATATTCATCCTCATCGGTTATTCTTTTTCCTCTTTTCCCTGCACTCATGTCCCTTATACCTTGTGCCTTCTGCCAGTCTTTTCATTCCTTTTGTGTCGTGGCGATGACAAAACGGTCTCCGCCCGCAGCTTTTGCGATGTCCATAACCTCGACAAGGCTCTCGATGGTAACTGCCTTGTCGGCGCGGAGCACAATGATGGGGTTTCCCACATCAAGCACCATCTGCCTGAGCCGTGCCCCGAGCTCGATCTTGTTTACCTGGTTATCGTTGAGGTAAACCGTGCCGTCTTTCGCCAGCGACAACACCACGCTCTTCTCGCTCGAAATATCGCTCGATGTCGTTGTGGGCAGTTGAACCTTCACTCCCGGCTGCAGTACAAATGTCGAGCTGAGGAGGAAAAACACGAGCAGGAGAAAAATGATATCGGTCAGGGAAATCGTGTTAAACGTGGTCAACGGTTCCCTGTGCGCCTTTATTTTCAAAGGATCAAACCTCCTCGGGATTATAATTCTCCGAACTGAATGCGTCTCCCTTATCGACGGATCCGCCGCCGGCAAGCCGTATGTTCTCGCCGCTGTCAAAAGGATCGACCGGCGCCGATTTGGGGGTTTCACCGGGTGCTTTCGGCTTTTCCGGTGACCCCGGGACTTTCTTCACCATATCGAGCACTTCTTCAGCCGCGCTCTCCATCTGGAATATGAATTCTCGCTCCCGGTTGATAAAGTAGTTATAGATAATCATGGCCGGAATACCGACCGACAGACCGGCGGCGGTTGTGACCATCGCTTCCCATATGCCTCCGGCCAGTACATCGGCATTGACATTCCCGGCAAGCTGCTGGATTTTCATGAAGGCCTTGATCATACCGGTAACCGTACCGAGAAATCCGATGAGGGGCGCAATTCCCGAAAGTGTGGCAATGACATTCAGATTCTTTTCGAGGTAATAGGTTTCCGCATTGCCGGCGGTCTCCATGGCCTCCCTCATTCGCTCACGGCCGAGTTTGGCTTTTTCGAGACCGGCTCTGATAACATTGGCAACAGGCCCTTTCACTATCGTGCATTCATTGATGGCAGTGAGAACATCTCCGTTATTCAGCGGATGCCGTATCTTCATCATGAACTGGGGGATTCTGATCGACAGTTTCTTATAGGTAAGATACCGTTCAATAGCAAACGCAACCACGAGTACAGAGCATATCAGGATCGGGATCATAAGAATCCCGCCCTTGGTGATTATACTTAAAAGTGTCGTATCCTCCATCAAATCCTCCGTACGTTACAGAATTTTATCATGTCATAAAAATCAGGAAAAGGCAGAAGTCACGGATCATACGGATTAAACCATAAACCAGAGACCACAAACCAGAAACATAGTTAATATGTTGCCTTCAATCCCGCATATAAACCTATCCCGGGGATATGATAGGGTGATGTCCACCAGGCGCCCTTTTCCCCGGTAAGATTCCTCACTTCGACACAGAGTCCGAGACGATCCCTGAACAACTCCCTGTCGACGCCGATGTCAACGGTAAAAAACGCATCTTCAGTATTATCCGATTCCGGCTCTGTATAGTGTTCACCATAGAACTGCACCGTTCCTCTGAATTTCCATACCTGGCGGAAAAGGTAGAAACCGTTCAATGCGGCTTCAATACCGGGGATATAGGGGACATTGTCGGTGGAATCACACGTGGCGCTCGTAAGCGTTATACATCCATCCACACCCCAGTGTCCCGCTGAGTCATATTCCCCTTTCAGCCGTATACCGCCCATATCGACAACGCCGCTGTCGAATATCCGGTAGAAAACCACAGAACTGTCCGCGGGAAGCATCCAGCTCGTGAATACGGGCATATTCTCACTGCTTATATAGAATCCGCCGACAGACATGTTAATCCCATCCTGAAGCGAAAGTCCGAACTCTCCCGAAACATCGATCTTCCTGTCCTCGAAAAGCATGGGAACATCGTAGGTTATCAGACCGTTCAGACCATAGAGCCGTGAAAATGAATACTCACTGACTCCCGATTTGAAATCCGCCCTGACATACATGTCCGGAGAAAGAGCCCAGTCAATCCCGGCGCGCGGATACAGACGGACCACGGTATCTTCATCGGGAAGCCGTGACGCCGAAAAAGCGAAACCGGCCTTCACTCCGAAACTGTCGCCGAGCAGCCATTCCCCGACACCGTCCGCAGAAAATATGGTTCCCATGAAATCACCAAGCTCGATACGGCTTCCCGATGCATGGGCAACAACTGTCGTGGAACCCAAATCCCCTGTAATCCTGCCATTGCCGGCGAAAACGAATTCATTTTCTTCGGTCCGGAGAATATCGGCATCCTTATACGATGCGCCCATGACTGTAAGACGTCCCGAGGCGTCCCATGTTTCAAGAGGTGACATTCTCATGGTCATTCCGGCGCGATAACGGCCGACATTACGGTCGTGATTTCGGAAAAACCTGCCATCGAGCTCATCGTCCTCACGGCCGAACATGCCATCGACCGACAACCGCGCGAACGACCCGTCATAATATCCGGCAGCCTCCACATCCTGTATCAGCGGGGCTTCATTCAACGGGGTATGCTGATTGGCCATGCGATTCGAAACAACGAGTGTACCGGCCTGTTTTCCAAGGTCGGCTGAGCCTTTCGCCCATAGTATCAGAGGGGTTTTTATACCGCTTTCAGCGTCAAGATTCCCGTATACGCCGCGATTCAGCAAAAACACTTCCTCCCGGACAAGCCGTTCGTCCTCGCCGATAAGTCCTTTGGAAGTTTCTATCGAGCGTTCCTCGGGAGTCTGAACAACCGGCACATTCACGAACGATACAGTCGAATAACGGTCGCCGGTTATGGTAAAGACCCGTGTGTCCTTCCCCACAATCTGGTAAACATCAAGTTTCAGATCAGGAGTTTCGGCCTGCCCGGAAACCAGCGAAACAGAAAGCACTATAACGACTATGGCAACTACACTCGTTTTCACTGTCAATCCAGATTGAAGGTAATTATATAAAAATGGTGTAAAAGGCATATGGTAATGGAAGAAAAAACTTTGTTTTTGTCCCTTTGCCACTCAGTCCCTTTTTATCCTGTCACTTCGCCACTTGTGCCCGTATCTCTTTCGCTTCACGGCCGAATTCATCGCGGGGATGCGCCTCGAGTATGTCATCGAGCATCCTGAGAGCCTCGTCCTTCTTATCGAGAGCCGCCAGGCACTGTGCAATCAATATTTTTGAACGGGTGACCCATTCATCATAGGTTTTATAGAGGATGGTTCCCCTCATCAGCTCATCATATGCCCGCTGGTAGTTTCCGTCCGCGAAGAATCGTTTGCCGATGATATACTGGGCACGGGCGGCGTTATCGTCGACAACATGCTCAATTACATACTCGGCCAGAGAGACCGCTTCGTCTCCCTTTCCCTGTTTAATGGCATCTTCCGCCAGTTCGAGCCGGGCTTTCTGTGCCATGATGTCATCGGGACGGCGGGTGATGAGATCACTGAACGTTTTTTCCGCATCGGCTGAATTGCCCGATTTAAGAAGCGCCAGTCCCTTCTTGTAAACCGCTTCGTAACCGACAGCCTCATCCGGGCGAGCAGCGGCAACCTGATCGAAATAACGTATCGCATCCTCGTACTGACCGGCGTCGAGTTTCAGGTCTCCGAGCTTGATACCGGCAAGCGTACCGTAGTCATGAGCGGGAAATTTAGACCTGAGTTCCTCAAAAGCTGCTGTCGCGGCTGCGGAATCACCCTTCTCCATATTAGTGAGACCGATCCAGTAGAGCGCATAGGGAACACGATCGCTTTTCGGGTAATCGTTTACAAGCCTCCGGTATGCCGCAACCGCATCATCGTATTTTTTCAGCGTATAATTGAGGTCTCCCTTTTTCATGAGCATGGCATCGGCCAGTTTTCCCTTCGGCTGGGATGAAAGGTAATCATCAACAAGCATTATCGCCTTGTCGACCTGACCTCTCGACATGTAGGAATCCATCATTCCGGTAATCGCCTCGCTCACCATTGCAGAATTCGGAAATTCATCCATGACCCTCCGGTACGTCTCGTTGGCGCGGTCGAAGTCGCCCATGTTGTAGTAGCAGGTGCCGATACGGTATAAGGCTTCGTCGGCCAGTTCGGATGGCTTAACAACCGTTCTGAATACCGCGATGGCGTCTTCATACCGTTCCTGTTTGAAGAGGCTCATTCCCTTCATGTTTTTCGCATCATCCACAAACTCGGATTTTGGGTAACGCGACAGCACCGCATCGTATGATGTTATCGCGCGGGTATAGTCCTCCATGCGGAAATATGCCTGTCCGATCTGGTATGCGGCATGGGCGGCGAAGGACGCATTCGGGTAACTGCCGAGCACCTTCTGGTAAGCGGTCACGGCCTGTGAAAACCTGCCGCTCGCAAAGTAGCTGTCACCGATACGGAATGCTGCATCGGGCGCAAGCTCCGATTTAGGGAACCGGTCGACAAGGCGGGAAAACACCTCGATGGCATTGTCGTAACCTCCGGTTTTAAACGACGACCATCCTACACCGTACAGAACCTGTGCCATTTTCGGATTCTCGGGGTACTGGCTCAACAGATTCGTATAGGAGGATTTCGAGCCCCCGAAATCGCCGAGACGGTATTGTGATTCGGCCAGAATAAGCGTTCCCTCGGGAGCAAGTTTGTGGTTGGGAAACGATTTGATAAACGATTCGGAAGTTCTTTTCGCATCTTCGTACCTTCCGAGCGAAAACTCGCAGAATCCACGTTGAAACAGCGCAACCGGATATGATGAAGATTTCTGATACGAATCGGTAACCTCGGTGAACGCAATGAGGGCTGCCTGGTAA
>JAJFUH010000179.1 GCA_021372535.1 bacterium | reverse complement strand
GAAATTCTTTTAACCCGATTTATTGAATAATAGAACGCGGATCGGGCGGATTAACGCGGATATATTTATTTATATATCTTTTTTGATATCGACGATTAAATTATACTAAAGACAATATTAATAATATATTATATCACTTGGTGCCTTTGTGTCCTTATGATGAAATATTTTTACGAATAATTCGGGTTTATAACCTGATATAAACTATACTATTTTTTCCCGCAATACAATAAGCAATCAGCGGAAAATATAATTTTCCGTTGAAAATATCGAGCGAAAAATCCGTTTTTCGTATTCGCTGTGTTGTGCAATCATGGGGAAACGGGTAGATTCAGACCGTGAACAATGGCTTCCCCTGTCTTCTTAAGGGGAGAGGAGAGTAAGGGACAGGGGATTCGCCATTTTTACCGAAGGAGTTTATGTTGCGATGTAACCCGGAAATATCTGAAAAATGTATCTGCAGTTCCCGGTTCTGAAGCCTCGGCCTGGCATCGGCAGTCGCCGTAACGACGTCATTCCCGAATCTTTAATCGGGAATCCAGATACAACTGCATACATTTTTCATCCTTCGTTGTGACTATTTATAGTCATGGAGGTTATTTATGAAAATATGTTTAACCACAAAGACACAAAGGCACAAAGATATATAATAAGATCGGAGTAATTGCCCGTATCAGACTTTCTTCCGTTATTCACCTGACATCGGCCCGCAGGAACGCGGTAAAAGCTCCCATTGCCAGAACGATATTCCACAAAAGGATGCCCGCCATGTCCATGAGCGCATCTCTCAGGCTTCGCACAATGTCAGGCCTGCTTTCCCGGAACATCGGGAAATCGGAATTGTCGCCCTGGTATTCCTCGGGCCGGGGTGACTGCACCAGGATATTTTTCCCGTCGACATTGATATCTGTCATAAATGACCACTGTGACGTGCTTACCAGTTTTCCTATCTTTTTCCGGATGTAATTGTCATAGAGCGCGGAATATACCTGAATATCCCGCATGAATCGCTCTTCGCTGTCGATGCCGGTTCCCGTAAGGTTTTCCGCTGCATACTGAAAGAGCGCTGTCGGCGATATCCGCGATAAATTCTGCGCGGTTGCCGCCCGTTGTTTCATGGAGTTGTCATAATTATTATAGTATTTGATATAGCTGTCCTGGCAATTTTCACAGATACGGTCAAATTCCTTTTTCGCCTCGTCTTCCGTTCTGATTTCACCCTTATGTGCCCGTTCACGTATTGTATCGATATCGATATCAAGCTGTTTTTGTATGACCGGCCCCAGTTGATTGGATGTCTGAAATTCACTCGGGACCCGGGAGATTTTTTCAGCGATGATTCCGGATGTATTCGGTATGATGATTCCCAGGAAAATCCAGAGAGCGAGCGATATCATAAGGACGAGCGAGGAATTACCGATCAGGGACGATAACATGAGGCTCAGAAAAGCGAAAATGGAAAGGTACGCCAGAGAAAGAACGATCATCAGTGCGATTCTCGCAAGATAACCGGTCGTGAACACCACGGGATTCGATAATCCTGTGATAATGAGACTTATAAGGACACCCGCCGACAGTATCGCGGTCACGGTTAAAAGGATGGTCGCATATTTGGAAACAACCAGCTTAATCCGGCCTATGGGATTGGAAAGAATGAGGCGCATCGTTCCCTGTTCACGCTCACCGGAGATTGCGTTATACCCCAGGAGAATGACATAGAGGCTGAAAATGATGGAAACGATGAATGTCCAGTCCGGTTCCGGAATATCGGGTAACATGTAGTTACTTTCATCGGACGTTTGTGCGGATAATGAATATTTTGGCGCAAGCCGGTATTGTCCGGGACGGTATGTGTCTCCGCCCTCGGACATGAACAGGAGTGGTGACGGCTGCCGTGAAAGTGTCGTGGATACGGTACTTTTTTCCTGACTGCTGCTCAGGAATACCGTCATAAGCTGATTGTATTTCCGGGAAAAATACACTCCGTTGATGGAGAAGAGCGTGACGGCGAAAACCAGAAGAACGACAAACTGTATGCTTTTCACATGTTCCATGAATTCCCGTATAATGACTGTTTTCATGCGGTTACCTCACATCTTTTCTCAGAAAAACCACATAGGCTGTGGTAAAGAACAGTATATTGAGTAGAAACAGGATAATCAGGGACCGTACGGTTCCATGGAAACTCTGTACAGCCGTTTCGGATTGGTAAGCGAAATCGAGTGTTTTGGATTTCTTGAATGTGTCGTAATCGCTGAACCTCAGTACGGAAAGCCTGACATGCTCCTGCCAGAAGCGGAAGACGCTTTCGAAAAAACGCTCATAATCCGTCATGCCGGTTCGTGCATAACGGGTCATGACCTGGTCGTACAGTACGGCCGGTGACAACACCGAAAGGTTTTCGGCAAGACGTGTCTGACCGGCCATCTCACGGGCGAATTCACGGTCGACACGGTAATACGCTTCCGTTCGTAACGCATTACCTTCGACATTCCGTGCACTCTGTTCCCTCGTCGGTCTCCCGCCTTTGGCGAACGCCTCCTGAAACGGATCGGTTTTCCGTTTGTACTCTTCTTCATATTGCTGAAATGCCGATGCTTTCCGCTGGTTCAGCTTGTCGGGGAATATCTTATACATATCCTGCGCGGCAATCACACTTATGGCAGGATAAATGATTATCAGAAACGCCCATACCTGCAGCAGTACCATGAGAGCTATGGCCGGGCGGTTTACGAGTATCGATACAAGCAGTCCCATGGTATAGAAAACCGAGAGATAGAGGACTGACACACCTGCCATCCCGATAATACGGACTATATCGGATGTACCGAGGACAACCGACGGTTGAGAAATCATCATCAGCACCGCCACTATTATCGCAGCTATAAATGATACGGTGATTATACACATCCCGCCCAGGCATTTACCGAGTAATAGCGTATCACGGGGAACAGGATTGGACAGTACCAGACTGAGCGTCCGCGAGAATTTCTCTTCCGAAATGCTTGTGTAGGCAAGAAAAATGACCATAAGGCTGAGCACAACCCGTACCACGAAGGCAAAGTCGACTGCGGTGAAACCCGACATGTACCGTTTATGCTGACTCTCCGATCCCATGTATCCGGTTGTCCGGTCGGCAATTCTGGTGATGCTCATTTCCTCTTTGTTGCCGAGTTTCCTGTCCTTTCCCTGCGCCAGTATACTGAGCACCTGCGGCGGCTTATATACGGACACGTAAAATCTGTCTATCGGTTCGGCCCGTGCGGTCAGATAGTCCTGATTACGCTGCATATAGTCGCTTATATTGATTGATGTGCTGATGGAGATCAATGCTATCGTGATCAGAAAACCGAGCTGGAACTTCGATGATTTCAGGTGCTCCTGAATCTCACGGGCGATAATTGTTCCCAACATGAAATAGTTCCTTTACCGTGTGATATCGAGTGATATCTGTTACAATCCTGCATTACCGTACATCGTACCGTACAAATACCATGAATGACAGGGAAAATGCGGCTGCCGCATATAATACTAGGACAGCGAGATACAATCCGGCCCGTGTAAGACGTTCTTCGATGGTTGCCGGTTTTTCCGTATAGAGAGGAACTTCGGAAAAATTCACCGGCTTCTTTGATGTCGAATAATCTTCGTACGGATTGTACCAGTGCGGGCTGACAGGGTCCTGCGCGTCTTTTTCCTTGAAGAAACCGAGGAACTGTTCCTGGAACACATGGAGGTCGTTCCAGTTTTTCTCGAACCGCACGAATCCTCCACCGACGACGGCCTCGCTCATATACTCGAAAAGCGACACCGGCGACAGGAAAGTAACCTTCCGCACTCGCTGAAGCTGCCGTATCCTGTCGTTGCAGTAGGAGTCCCATATCTGTTTTCTGCTGTTCATGATATTTGTCTGGTTGGCCGCTCTCAGCTCGTGCTCGGGAAGGAACGGCATGTTGCTTGATGATGCCCAGCTTCCCGGCGGGGCGTTTCTGTTGATTTCTTCGCGCGCTTTTTGAATTTTCTCCGCGATGATTTCGGCTTTCTCGATAGGGAAGAGCGTCTGAGCCCAGAAAAGAGCTGTATTGGGTACTATTGCGGCAAAGATGAGCCAGCAGGTGAGTGCTAGAAGAAGGCTTACATTTGCCGACCGCGTGACAACCGACACGAGCATGCCGAACGCTGCGATACAGGCGACAAAAATTCCGGCAGCCGCCAGGAAAACCAGTATCTCAATTATGAGAGCGCCTGACACGGCGATCGTTCCGGTTATGAATACGATCACGAGGCTCAGGCAGATTCCCGGAAAGAGAACGAGCATCGAGGCGATTATGGCGCTGATGTACTTCCCGAGCAGGAGAGTGCCTCTCGACAATGAATTTGCGAATGCCAGCGCCAGGGTCTTCGCTTCCTTTTCACCCGAAACGGCGTCGAATGTAAACAGAAAGACGACAAAACCCATGATGAGCGATACGATGAACATCCAGTTCAATTCCTGAAATTCCTGGAGATACGGATTCGCGGCGCCAGAGCTCACATCGAATCCGTACACGTTGTAGGCGCTGTATTCGAAACTGTTGGGGAGGTATTTTTCCTTCGCGTCATCGATGAACGTGTCTGTGCTGGGCTCGAAGAGATAATGCTGCCGCATGGTGGCCAGTCTGGAAATATTCTGTTCCGCGGCTTCACGGAGCTCCTTCGATACTTCACTCCGGTACCGCAGGGAGATTTCCTTGCCCGCCCGGTAATCCTTGACAAATGCGGCGCTGCCGATACAGAAAACCATGAGGGTGAGAACAAGCGCGATATGGAGCCGTAAACTGAGAACGGTACTCCGTAATTCACGGAATATAATATCGAGGAGCATGGTTACCTCACATCGTAACGGATGAACGAAATGAACGCCAGATAGAAGAGTATGACATCCCCTAAAAGCAACAAAGCAAGCCTGATGAGGGAATTATTCACGTCATACGCGAACGTGGATGATTCCCATCTGAACTGTGGTACTCCGGAAAGGTCGAGCGGCTCGTACTTCCATAAATCTGTACCGGGGATATCCACTTTTCGCAGAGGTTTGAAATCGCCGTTATGCAGCTGCGCCCATTCTCCGTATTCCCGGAGTGTTTTAAACTCACCGCCGGTCCGTATCCGCACGATCTCGTCCGCGGTCATAAACGTTTTTGGGTCCTGACGGGTGAAGTATTCGTACGATGCGAACATGTCCTTGTCCCGAAAGAACTGTATCAGCTCCTCGCGGTATTCCCGTGCTTTGTCGAGAAAATGGTAGTGTGCCGGAACATCCGTCCTGCACATCGCGGACACACTCTGACGGAACATCTCGGACGGTGAAAGAAGGGAAAGCCACTCGGCGAAAAGACGCTGCCTGTCAAGCTTGTCGAGGTAGGCTTTCTGAATTGCCCATTTTTCATCCGCATACTGTATCCGGAGTGGTTCCGAATACTGGCACAGTTTCCTGTACAGTTCCATGAGACTTCGTGTATTGCCGGACACTTCCATATAGCCATCACCATAGCTGTTCATGTTCCAGTTCATCCACCAGTCCGGTTGATCGAGGGTTTGTCGGTATTCGCGAACCTTGGTGGAAAAATTTCTGTCCAGATCGTTGAGAGCATACCGGAGGTTTTCCTGCGATTCCGTGGCGATGAAGCTCTTTGCCACATACACTGACGCGTTGGGTACGACAAACACGGCTGCCACCCATATGAACAGGCAGATGATGATACTGGTGACCGATGAATGCGTGCGGGCGGAAACGAGAAGCCCGAGTGCCGCGAAAAAGGTAAAGAAAACGATGCTCAATCCGAACATGAACACGATTCGCCCCCACTCGTGCGCCGAAAACTCCAGATGAGGATGGAAGAGGATGATGACCGCGCTGAGACCGTAACAGAAAAGGATTACCGGCATCATCGTTATCAGGATACCAATCACTTTACCCAGGAGGATTTTCCATCGGTTCACCGGGTTCGACAGCACGAGTTTCAACGTCCCTTCCTCGCGTTCCCTGCTGCATGCGTCATAGGTGAACAGGAGCGCGAGGAGCGACATGATGATGGTAATCACCGTGCTGAAATCGAGGGAAAAAAACGAGTTGAGGAGCGGATTTTCGCGGACAGAGCTCCGTCCTTCCGCCAGGAGTGTTTTTTCGCCAAGCCTCGTAGTGACCTTATTACCCACCTTGTAGCTGATACCGCGGCTGAAAATACTGAGCGGTTCGGGCGGTCTGACTATCTCCGGGCGGAGCGCCGAATAGACACGAATCTTGTTGTTTTCATCGGCCTGTTTTTTTTCGAGCTCATATGCCCGCACCTGCGATTCATAGTCGTTTATGCTCACTACCATGGTGAACGGGATGAGAAACAGGCACAGGAGAAAACCGATAGTAAACCGTGCGGAAATGAGATTCGTGTAAAATTCTTTGAGGGCTACAGACAGAATCATGGTATTGCTCCAAAAATTTTAAAAAAAGCGTGAACATTCCGAATATCCTGAAATACTCCTTATGCCACAGCTTCCTGCATGTATTCGAGGTAGATTTTCTCGAGGTCTTCTTCGAGGAACTCCTCGCGCGTACGCACCATGACAAGCCGTCCCTCCTTCATGATCCCGACACGGTCGGCGATCTCTTTGGCGCGGAAGATGTCGTGCGTGCTCATGAGAATCGATTTCCCCTGGTCGCGGAGACCGGCGAGAATCTTGATGAACTCCGCAGCCGCCTTGGGGTCGAGGCCCGATGTCGGCTCGTCGAGGAGGATGTTCGGTGCATCCTTGATGATGGCGATGGTGATGCCGAGCTTCTGGCGCATACCTTTCGAGAAGTTCTTGACCCGCATCTCGAACGCTTCTTCCTTGAGCCCGACCTTGCGCATGAACATGTGGTAGTCTTCCTTGGTCAGGTTCTTTTTCCCGCCAAGCTTGGCGAAAAAGTCGAGGTTCTGACGGGCGGTGAAGTTGCCGTAGAGCATGACGTTCTCGGAGACATAGGACACATACTTCTTTGCTTCGAGGGGGTCTTTGGTCACATCGATGCCGTTGATAAGCGCGGTGCCGCTCGTCGGCTCGATGAAGTTGAGGAACAGGTTGATGGTCGTCGTCTTTCCGGCGCCGTTCGCGCCCAAAAGACAGAAGATTTCGCTTTCCTTGACATCGAGGCTCATGTGGTCGAGCGCGAGAAGCCCGTCCTCATACCGTTTCGTCAGATCGATTGCCTGTAACATGGTAATACCTCCGTTTTTAAGGTTTCTTTAAATGTTTTTCATCATATTGTATTTGTTATTGTTTTTTCACTTCTGCCTTCTGCCTTTTGCCTGCTTTTTTCTGCCTTGTGCCTGTCTTTACCGCCTTCATCTTACATCGTATCGGATGAATTTCACGAATGCCACAGTGAAGAAGAGAATCGCATACAGTATCAGGAGCAGAAAATCGATTCGGTCAGTCTGAATAACATCGCCGGCTTTTACATACCCGAACTGGATCAGCTCCGGGACGCGAATACGTCCACCCTTGATTGAGGTAATATGAGGGCCGTCATGACGACCGTATACATTTATAACGTTCTTCCTGTATAATTCATTATCGAGTCGATTTTGAAATGCGCGGGCTGCTGTTCTGAAAGAAATCAATGCTTCAAGACCCGTTCCGGAAAGGTCGGACACGAGAAATGAGTAACAGCTGACCGGTGACAATCGCGCCAGGCACTGAGCGAATGCCGATTGACGGTTTAATTCGTTCGTGTATTTCCGGTCGATCGATGCATATGCATCCACAATTCGTTCACGATATTCGGTGACGAGTGCGGATGCTTTCGCGTCGTATTCGCGAAATGCTTCGTGATCGATCTGCGGCCCGTTATCGTTGTGATCACGGTATACCTTTTCCCAGTCGTCAATACCGAATGACCTCATCGTAGTTTCAAAGAGTTGACTGCGGCGTTCATTGAGCTCTTTTTCAATAGTGCGTCTGACAAGCTGTTTTTCAGTGTTGACAATCTGTGGCGATCTGACCGGATACATGATTTGTGCGAGCATGGGGCTGAGCTTCGGTATCCCGAAAACGATGAATATCCAGACAAACAAGCTCACAAAAACAGTCATCATGGAATGGTGTGTCAGCGTGGAAAGCATGATTCCGAGAGAAAAAATCGCAAAGATGAAGAGATACGATATAAGCATTATTGCAACGATGTTCGGCAGAAATTCGGATTGCATTATGATAGAACTGTCCGTTACAAATATGAGGATCACTCCGGCGATAAGCGCTATCGTAAACGGAATAACAAACAGGATATAGCGTCCGATCAGCTTCCCTGAGAGCATTACCCAGCGGGGTACGGGATTCGACATGATCAGCCTGAACGTGCCGGACTCTTTTTCGCCGGTGATGGCATTGAACGTAAAGATGAGTGAAAGAAGTGATAGTATCACACTCACCATAAAACGGTAATCAAACGATCCGAAAAGGCTGCCGTTCGGATTTCGGACTCCCGGTTCATCGATCATTCGTACCACACCATCGGGGGAAGCAATAACTTTCGACGGGATATCATTCTGAATGCCTCCATCGAAAATGCTGAGTGGCGAAGGGGGTCTGAACCCTTCTACATTGCTGTCGACATCTACCCAGCCATCTGTTTTATCGTGGTACAGACGAATCGATTCTCGGTAATCGATCATGCTTTGCCGGTAATTCAGTGTCCCGATATACAGACTGAAAGGAATCAGAATAAGACAGATCAGGGTCACCATATAAAACCAGTGCGCCATAATGGATTCACGGATTTCTTTCAAAAAGAGTGTGGAAAACATGGTGTCACCTGCGTGTATTTACTGTTCTTTTCACTTGTGCCTTTTGCCTTATGCCTTGTGCCTGTCTTTACTGCCTTCATCTCACATCGTACCTGATGAACTTCACATACGCTCCGACAAACAATACGATGTTGAACAACACGAGCACGCCCCAGAACGGCAGCGTCCACTTCAGGCGGCCGATGAGCGGCTCTTCGGTGAATCTGAACCGGGGACGGTCGCTGATATCGAGAAAGGTATTGCTGTCGAATGTCGGATCGTTCTTTTTTGCTTCCGCGACTTTTTTCTCCTGATAATCATAGTAGGATTTGTAATACTGGCTCTGTACATCGCTGAAATACGTCAGACTCCTGAAACCGGTGCCGGTCAGATCGGTGGCGACATAGAGGAAATCAGTGTACGGGGACAGGCAGGCGACCAGTCCCGCCAGGAGCATCTGATTTTGTGATTTTCTGTCGAGCTCCTGTCTGAGAACACTCGCCTTTTCGCCTTGAATCCGGTTTGCCTCGTCCCATGCGGCACTGTCTGCCTTACGGTATGCTTCGTGCATGTTTTTAAAAGCGGGATCGGCCGCCACGCGCTGACGGATTGCGTCGGACGGCATCGCCTTGTACTCGGTAAACCGCGCACCGTACTCCGCTTCGAATTGCTGAGCGACCTTCTTCGACAACTCGTTGCCGAGGTTGTCACGGTCTATGCCGGTGATTATCCTTGCCTCACGTTCGATCTTGTTCACCGATGGTATACGGTATATCTGCGCTACGACATATGGAGCGAGATTCGGTATGACCAGTATCAGTAAAACCCAGAGAAAGAGCGAAGTGAGAATCGATGTCGAAGAAAACCGTGAGAAGCCCGATACAAGCAGCCCGAGGAGGTAGAACAACGAAATGTACATGACCGATGCCAGGAATACAAGACAGAAGGACAGCCATGCCGATTCATCCCAGTGCACGAGTGGATGGACTGTCACGTAGATTGCGCCGATCAGGAGAGAAACCATGAGCGGAATACCGAGACTCGCCAGACCGCCGATCCACTTGCCGATAAGGATAGATGCCCGTGATATAGATCCGGCAGTGAGCATCCGCAGCGTTCCCTGTTCACGCTCCCCGGTGATCGCATCGTACGAAAACAGGATTGCCATGAGGCTCATGATTATGGTGACGATGAACAGGAAATCGATATGGGGAAACAGCACCGGGAGCGGATTGTCCTCGTACGAGTTGAGATCGGCATCGCGCTGGATTCCGATAATGAACGGACGGAACTGCTCGGGCGGTTTTTGCGGCTGGATCATCCCACCCAGGCGGTTTGTGTGGGCATAGTTATTGAGAAAATCATCCTGGATAGCCACCCTGGTGCTGTGATCGTCCATCTCCATCTGGAACTGGTGCGTCAGAATCAGCACGCACACGATGGTGAGCAGAACGGAGAGCAGCAGCCCGATACTGAATCTCAGGTTGAGGAGGTTGTTCAGAAACTCCCTGGCAATTATTCTCTTCATGGTCTCATTCTCCTTATTGGGCTGTTACTCAAACGCTATCGGACATCGTACCGCAGGAACACGACATACGCCGCGGTGAATGAAAGCAGGGCGAACAGGGTGAGCACAAGCAGATTGGCAAATCCCTCCTTTGCCAATATATCTTCCAGTGACCGGCGTTGATAGGAGAACGGAGGAAAATCTCCGACAACATTGCCATCCGAGTCGGTCGGCTTGTTCCACACCATGTCCTTGTATTGTATTACAGCGTCTTTAACCCGCTGCTCCTCGATGATACCCGTACCCGCAACATCGGTGGAAAGATAGGTGAACGCCGCTGCCGGCGATATCCGCGTAATGTTTTTCGAGAGCGCAACGAGCGTGTTGAAACGGGTCCGGTAATCTGCGATCAGCTTGTCGTTTTCGTTGTTGATGGATCTCATTGCATTATCGAAGCTGGCCGATTTGTCTCCCCGTCTTCGTGCCGTTATAGCTTCGAAAACTGCCTTGATCCAGGTACGGTTTCGGATCAGCTCGAGCTGCTGGACGGACTGGATTTTTACGAACTGCCGCGCCAGTGTATTGCCGAGGTTGGGGACGACAAAAACAGTGAGCGCCCAGAGAAAGAGCGCAAGAACGATGGCTGATGCCTGTGAGTGCGTGACGCTTGACAGAAAGAGCCCGAGCGAGTAAAAGAACGCCAGATAGACCACCGAGCTGACAAAAAACAGCAACAGCTTCACCCACTGTTCACCAGCAAAATGCACATGGGGAGAGATGAGGATTACCAGTGCGCCGGAGAGAAAAATCAGTATGAAGGGAACGATGAAACTCGCGAAGCCGCCAATCCACTTACCGATGATGAGCGTGGGCCGGCTGATGCTGTTCGACAGTACGAGCCCTAAGGTTTTAGCCTCTTTCTCCCCGTTCACCATGTTGAACGAAAACAGGAGGGCGCAGAGCGACATGATGACTTTCACGATGTACATCCAGTCGGGGCTGGTGAACAGCCTGAACACGATGTTGACCGCCTGCTGTCCGCTTCCCACCTCGATCTGACCCGCGAACCGCACCAGGTACGACCGTCCGATAGTCTCGTCGAGCCCCCGCACGAAAATCGAAAGCGGCGTCGGCGGGACGATGGCGACAGGCTCCTTCGAAGACGGCCTCAGTATTTCATAGTTTTCCATGCGGAGTTGGTAGTCGTTATACATGATGAACAGGCTCATGATCATCGTAACCACCATGAGCAGCGTCACAACTATGAATTTGAAACTGTAGAGGTTGTTAAGGATTTCCTTCAAAGCTATGTGCCTTATCATGGTATCCTGCCTTGCACGGTTGGATTAGATACCGACTCCCGGATTTCCTTAAAACAGAGAGTCATGAACATGATGGCGCTTTCCTTTTCACAGTCACAATTGCTGTTCATCATGGATTGTACTTACTGCAATCGTTTTTTTCTTTGTCTCTTTTCCCTTATGCCTTCTGCCTTGTGCCTTTTGCCTGTCTTTCTACCTTCTGCTGATCTTGATTCCGAATATCACGATTCCGAGTACAAGTCCGATGAGCAGCATGATGAGCAGCGCTGTCATGAGGATCGGGGTTTTCGCTTCCACCATGATGCGGACGGTCTTGTCCTCCGTCTGGACACGTCGGTTGTCGGCGAGCGCTTCCGTCTTGATTTTCAGCTCCTGCGCCCCCACACCGACATCGGAGGGCGGGACAAAGGTCACGTGGACGATTTCTTCCTTTTCGGGATCGAGCGACCGGACAAGGTCGGGTGTAATCAATGAGCGCCAGTTGAGCGGATTGTCGGTCGTTATCTTGATATTGTCGAGCCTGCGGGTACCGTCGTTCCGTACGGTTATGTCCATATCGAGGCTGTCGCCAACCGTGATCTCGTGATAAAGCGAGGGGACGCGGACTTCGATCCTGCCGACACCGCGTGGGATCAGTTCAAGGCGCACCTTGCCCGCCTGTATCTCATCGATGTCCTTCTGGTCGAAAATTGTACCTCGTTTGTCTTCCAGCGCGGCGTACTCGTCACGGGACAAAACGAGCGCGTAGAAGACGAGCGGCCTGTCGATGACCACATCCTCGTCGTCACGGTCGGGGAGATAGACCTTGAGCGCGAGCTTTTTCGTGTTGACTCCCTGGGTGAATTTGATCTGGGAGAGACGGGCGTTCGTGTCGGAATCGATGAATTCATTGGAGACCTGGCGGGGCAGGTTGACCGTCATGAGCGAATACACATCGTCGGTGTCGGAGAAACGCTCAAGGTTGAGGTCGAACGTCGCCTGCGAGCCGATATCCGCCTCCTGTGAGAACTGGACTGAGTTGATGTCGACGATGTTGGCGCTCGCATCCTTTTCGAGGTATATGTTCTTGTCGTCGTGCCTGCCGCCGTAATTGAGGCTCACCTTGAGGCTCTCGACATCGCGGAGGAGGCCGAAATCGACCGTGGTCGAACTGCCCAGTTCGAGAACGGGGACACGTTTTTCATACGGCGCCCCGATAATGGTGTTGTCCTGAAGATTCAGCAGGGATACAAAGATGTTGTATATCTTGTTCGACCGCATTTCGGGAGTGAAAACATCGAAGTGCTCCTGGAACTGCTGAAGATATTCCTGGTTGCCCTCCATGGTGCTCTGGAGGGAAAGCCGTATGCGCCGCTCACCCGTGTGCGTCTGATATTTGACCGCTTTTTCCACGATGACATACGACTGCTGCGCGATAACCCTGAGAATGAGCTTCTGATAATCGACTTCGCTGCTGAGAACCTCGTTTTTCGACTTGGTGAACTCATCCTCGGAGATAGCCTTGTTTTCGTAAAGCACTTTATCGTTTTCGAATTTCTGTTTGGCGATTTCGTATGCCGCCCGCGCCTTTTTCAGATCGAGAAGGAGCGATGCCTGGTCGGTCTGACCGTCAGACATGCGCGGAAAACCAAATACCATGCAGCATACCCATACCAGAATACAAACGCCGTTTCTGATCCGTGTTTTCATGCTTATTTCCCCTGTTCCTGTCTATTGATGAGATATGTACGATTGTTTTCAAAATCCCAGAGGGTCTGGCGCTTGAGGTCCGCCAGCGCGAGTTCGTATGTGATGAATGCATCGAGATAGTTGAGCTGTACTTCGGCGAGCCGTTCCTGTTCACGGGCGAGCTCCTGGCTCGTAATGTCGCCGTTCTCGAACCTCATGCGGCTGATATCGTAGCTCCGCTTGGCCACATCCTGATAATTCTCGTAGATGCTCAGGCGGCTCTTCGCTTCATTGACTTTCCGTACCGTATCCTTGACCTCGCGGACGATGGTTTCACGCGTGTTTTCCTGACTGAGCTGCCTTTCCTTCAGGGTTACCTGTGCTTTACGGACTTTCGCATCGCCGCGTCCCCAGTCGAAAACCGGGTATGAAAATGTCAGCGTGATTCCGCGGTTGGGGGGACGGTCGACAAAATTATCGAACGACGATTCGAACAGCGACCGTGTCGTGCCGCTTCCCGTCGTGCTGACTCCGGTCACATCGTAGTAGGCCGAAATGCTGCCTTTGAATTCCTGCTCACGTTCGGCGCGGTCGATCTCGATGTTCTGCAGTTTGACATCGAGCTCCGATTCATAGAGTTCGAGCCTGTTTTTCTGGGCTTCCTCGATAGCCTTGTTCAGTTCGACTTCGAATGTTTTATACTTGAGGTCGGTCACAATGGTGACAGTGTCCTCCTGATTGAGCCCTATGAGCTGCTTGAGCATGTCCGCATTCCGTTCGCGTCCGCTTTCGGCTTCGGAAAGATTGGCCCTGTTCTGGCTCATCTCGATTTCGGCAATGAGCACATCGCCTTCCGGGATTTTCCCCTTTTCACCCTTTAACTTCGCGATTCGATACGCCTCCTCGGAGTTTCTCAGTTTTTCGCTGGCTATCTCGACCTCGCGTACCGCCCGGTAGAGTGAATAGAAACTGTTCGTGACATCATAGATGATGTCGAGCTGGCGACGGGTGAACTCGCTCGAGGATTTCTCGTAGTAGTATTCGGCCTCTTTGAGATTTTCACGGAGCGTATTGGTGGTGAAAATCGGCTGATCGAAGCTGAGGCTGAGGCTGCTGTACGCCTGGTCGGTCTTCATTTTCTCGTAGTCTCTGAGGGCGAGAACAGTCTTCAGGTTTTCGCGGTACATCTGGGATGTAAGCGCGAAGTTCCCGCCCGAAGGAAGCATGTAGGTGAACTTGAGTGTTCCGCCCATCTGCAGAATACCGTTGGAATTGTAAACCGGCAACCCGTCGGTGCGCTGGATGGGTGATACGCTCTCGCTCAGGGAGGGAGCGAATATGCTGAAATCGACAAGAGGCTTGAAAACGGCCTTGTAATACTGGTAGGAATGCTGCATCGCCTCTTTACGGGCTTCATAGGATTTGACCGTAAAACTCTTTTCGAGCGCGATGGCAATCGCGTCTTCATACGTCAATACCCATGACTGCTGTGCAGCGGCAGGATGCTGATTCAACAGGAATATAAATGGAAAAAACAGTGCGTAAATTTTTAATGTGCTCAACCATTTCATACCGTATCTCCCACAAAAAAATGTATCTGTTATGACTTCATTTTCGTTTTTTTTATAAGAAATGCAACATGTATGCCAAATAAAAACCGCCTGTCGACATGCGAACACAACATATTATATTACAAGTAATTATGGCATAGCATTGTCGCAGCCGCGTTTCGTTTCTGGTAACGACAGCCGTACATTTGAGTAACGGGTTACACATTCCCTGTGAACGCAGTTACACACGATTCATTCGGAAATCCACGGTATTGGTATTCGTACTGTTGATTCAACTGAAAGGTGGGGGAGACATCGGAATGACTTGTACGGATGTCTCCCCCATAAGGAGTGATACTCATGGTTCCCGATCGTGCTCTCATCGAAATGAACTGAAAAGAAACATATACACCATGAAGTATAGAGGATGCTGACTGGAAGTAGAAAACCCTGTCATTTGGAGAGAGGTTTCACTTCCCATGTACGATAAAGGTATTCACGGAAAAACTCCTGTGCTTCGCTTCCCATCTGTTTTTCCGCTTCTTCCAGAAAACGGTCGGTTGTGGCATCGTACGTCCCGGCGAACCGGGTATGGAGATGCTTCAGCAGGCGGTTCAGCGACGCTTCTCCGAAACGGTCCCGCGCCTCGATGAACATCAGCGTGGTTTTTTCATACCGGTTACGATACCGGTCGGAAGAGGAGCTTTCGGTCTCGGCGATGCAATCGGGAGTTTGGCTGTTTGCTGCATGTTCGCTGTACTCCTGAATGAGAACGTCTCCGAACGTCTTGCCGAATCGTCTCTCGGAGAGACGGTATGCGGAAAATTCCGCCAGTCCTTCATTGATCCAGTCGTCGGGGGAGCCGGTATTCGCCAGTGTCCACCAGAAATGGGACATTTCGTGACACATGCCGTGGAAAGCCCTTGCTTCCCCAAACTCTTTCTTCATTTCTTCCCGGATATAGTTCTCGGATACCACGAATATCGGAATCCGTGCATACCCCCATCCTCCTCGGGGAGAATATATGAATCGTAATACTCCCTTTACCTGGGGAGAACCGTATATGCGGTTTAAATAATCCATTCCCGCGGCCAGGCTGTCCAAATGTGCCTTCACCCATTGTTCCGGCAGGTCATGGTAATACATTTCTATCCGGGCATCCCGTCCCCTGATCCCGATTTTTTTCAGTATCGGTGAAGCCAGCAGTGCCATGTCAAATCCCGGTTTGAAGGATTCCCATGTGGTGATGGTACGGTCTTCCGCCGTGCGCTCTTTTTTCAAAACACCGTTCGTTATGGTGAGGAATCCTTTGGGCAAATCGATTTTCATCTCGAAGGTAAAGTTCCGCATTCCCTCGAAAAGCGGATACCATACCGAATACAATGCCAGTTCGACAAGTTCCGGAGTAATCATGTTGACTCCGTTGATAATTTCCGGTATCGCCCCGTCATACCTCATGTACAACTGACCGATGTTCTTTGTGTCGATACGGTAATGAACGCCTGCAAACCTTAACAGCGACGAATCCGGGGAGGAATCCTTATGGAAAGGAATTTCCACCCCCTCGGCCAGTATCTGCCGTATGGTAAAGCCCGGCTGCAGATAGAAACGTGTTTCCGGGGGATTGTCGATCCAGACCTCCGCTTTGACCTGATGCTGTGCAGGATCGATCCGCACATTCAACCGGTACTGGAAACTCTTGCTTTCCGTAAATCCATTCGCCACCATACATGCTGACAGAACCACCATCACAAACGAGAATCTTATGAACCGTATCATTGTCTTATTTCCTTTGTATTTTGTTTTGTCCATCGCGTTTCTGATTTCGCCGGATTCTCATCTATCATCACATCTGCAGGGAGTAGCCGATTTTTGTGAACACCGCCCGGTTCGTCTGGATAACGCTGTTGTCGGGTTCGCCGCGCGAGTCCCTGAAATTGTTCGTATTGTAATTGTCGGAGTATCCGAGAAAGAACATGGTCTGCGGATTGATTTTATATGCAATCAATATCTGGCTGGCGAGTTTTCTGGTTCTCGATTCCACGTCGCTGTCGTTATAAAGACTGGTATTCCGACGGTAATCGGTGTACTGGAGATTGACACGGAGAAACATACGGCTTGTGAAATTATACATGGTCTTGAAATTGCCGACATTGGCAGTGAAAAGACGGCCCTGTGGGACATCGAGTTTTTGAACCGTATTTCCGAGATTGAAGGAGAGTCGGCGGCCGATATAGAATGTAGCCCACTGGCTGGAGTTGAGTACCGTGCCCGCGCGTGTATTATCGTAGTCGATTCCATCTCCGGCCCTGCAGTTGAAACTCAGTTGCAGCGAGCTGACCGGTCGCAGTCCACCCCATACATCGAATGAGTTCATTCTGAAATCGGTATTGTTGTATCGTTCATCATCATGTCGTCCCTCCATGCCGAACCAGGACTGGAGAGGACCGTTGTAGTTGAAATTCCCCATGACTCTTCTGAAAAGCGGATTGTTGTTCCAGTCATGCATCAGGTCATATCCGGTATATATGCTCAGCCAGTTATACCAATGTTCGGGGCCGTTTCTCCACATATACTGGCAGCCGATTTCGTTATACCGGTATCCTGTCTGTGTTATGAATCCGAGATCGCTGCGAAAACCGGGGCTGATCGCTTTCGTCAACCCATAGACCGAGTATTTATCGGTATATCGTACGAGCTCGATATTATACAGGAACCCCCCGAAATCACCTGATTTCTGATCGAATTCCGAGGATGTTTCATCGGGATACCGGGTGTTTGTACAGAAATACTGTGCGTTGAACTGATTTTTGGGTGTGAATTTAAACCTGGCGTCGAATCCCCCCAGACGGTTATGATATGCCTCGCTTTCACGGTCGGTTGCCAGAATACCCAGATAAGAGGATTTTCCCACATCGCGTTTGTACCGCAGTACCGTACCCGTACTCTGCATCGACAGGGTGGTATTGTCCGCTCCGTCTGTCCCGGAAAATACCAGGGGTGTATAGCTGTCGCGCACGGTGAAGAGGCCGAAAGTGTTTTTCCCCTCTTTGCCGGTAAGCCGAAGACCCCAGTCGGGATCGGCAAGTGTTCGCGTGTGGACGAGTCTGTCGCCTGTGTTGAAAATATCGACGTTATCGATGAAAAACGGTCGCTTCTCGGAATAGTAGAGAGGGAAGCGCGTATTGATGTCCATCTGAGCCGCGTCCGCTTCCACCTGAGAAAAGTCCGGATTCGCGGTAAAACTGATGTTGATGTTGGGTGTCACACCCCAGCGGGCTGTAATGCCGGGATCGATCCGACGGTCCGTTTCCTTCATGGGGCCGTATCCGCCGCCATCCAGTTCATCGCGTTCGGTAGCTCCACCGGTCGAAAATGTCGTTGCAATATCGATATTCCTGCCGGGCTTGACACCGGAGAAGCCTGTAAGCTTCTCGGCCTGGCACAGGTAACAGTTGTTGTTCCTGTCACGGGGAAACGCACCGATATGATGGCGTACGGTTCTGGGATAGCTGCGAACTGCGTCGAAACTCCATATCTGGTCTTCGTCGCCCGGCTGGAAATTAAGGGCCCTGAAGGGGATGGCCATTTCCACTATGTAGCCTTCATCGGTGATACGGCCTGCGGAATCCCATATCGCGTCCCACGATCCGCCGCCGCCGTCGGACGTCTCGATTTCATCCGCCTGTATGCCATATGGGTTGCAGAAAAAATCATAGGATCTCCGCTGGTCGTTGAATGTGTCGAAGAGTATTAAAACCCAGTCGTCGTCCCAGATATTGTCACGGTCGGTTATGTGTGCGCGAATTTGAGATGGATCGGGATCGTAGGCCTTGAACGCGACGAATACATGTGACTCGTTATATGCAAGCAGAACCTCCATCTTCACCGGAGCTGGTATGTTCTCGCCCGGCCTCACTTCGATATTGGCATCGATCTTTACAGCATTGGTCCAGACGGCATCGTCGAGTATACCGTCGACATGAACTGTCGAATCGACTTTCGGAACACGGTACGTGACAGCAGCCCGTACAGGCAGCGACAGAAGGGAACAGCAGAGGAAGGTCAGCAAAAACGCTGATATGCTCACATTAAAACCGCGATCATTAATAGTGCTCTTATGTGTTTGTTTCGGCATAAAGATATCCTTTCCTGATTGTACAGACAAATCGGCTAATACACATATTACACTGTATTTATTATATTTGAGGACTGAAGAGCAGAGATTCTGAATATCCGCCCGGTTGCGTTGTGTGCAATGCTACCGTCCGATGGGGAATTACCCGCCGGAGATGCACAAATACATCACAGGGCCGCCATCTATGAAAAGATATTGCATTGTTTTCATCCTGTATTCCTTTCTCATCCGTTGAGTTTGTCCGATACTTACTACTTACAAAACAGGCTTTTACTGAAAAGGTTACAAAAACACGGAATTTTGTCTCAAAATCTGACCTGTTTATAGATTTAGACGGGATAACGTGAAGAAACGTTGGAAGAAACAATCTCTTTTCGTTTGTAAGGGGAGGGGAATCACAACCGGGTATCCCGATAAAAAAAGCCGGCTGAAGTTGTTTCAGCCGGCATTTTAATCCGGATTTATCTGAAAATACATCTATGGTTTCCGGTGCTGAAGCCCCGGTCTGATGCATGGAGTCCCTGTAGTGCCGTCATTCCCGGAACTTCAATCGGGAATCCATATGCAGCCTGTATATTTTTCGTCTATCGTTGTGACAATTGTGTGCCATGAGGATTACTCATGAAGATTTTTTTACAAAGATACAAAGCGACATAATTGTTCGAAATGTAGGGGCAATCCCCCTGTGGTTGCCCATTCAGTCTTAATCCCGGAGCCGCTTCGTTTTCTTGAGGTACATGACGCCCAGGTACATGACGAGCAGGAAGACGCCCGCGGTAATCGCCGCTGGAAGAAGACGGCTGAAAAGCGCTTTATCGATCCCATGGATGTTCTGCATGAAAACAATCACCGCGCCGAGCATCCAGATGAATGTGGTGTTGTATTCCTTGAGAATGACCCGTCTCCAGTTGAACGTCATCGATCTGAACGTTTCCCCGAGCCCCTTCAGGCGGGGAATCCAGCGGTTCGATTTTCGCTCGAATTCCGTATACTCTTCGGGATACTGCACCCGCAGGTATTCTTCCTCCGCCATGACGATGGCCTGATAGAAGAATATGACAACCGGGACCGCAATGAGAGCCAGCACGGTATCGGCCATGATAAAAAGCCCTGTCATGATCAGGATATTGCCCATATAGAGCGGATTCCTGCAATGGCCGAATATACCGGTAGTCACCAGACCTTTGGCAAAAATACGTTTTTTGCTTCCGCCGCGGATGATATAGACCAGGCCGATGGTTGCCACACGGATTGCCTGCCCGGTAAGGGCGAGGGCCAGACCGAGGGAAGCTGCGGTAGAATATGAGCCGAACATCCCCGCCGCGGGGATGAAAAGAACAATAAAGAAGACCGGCGCGATCGTGTTCCTGTAATGGAAGAAAAAGTTTCCGATGGCTACCATCATTTTACCGCTACCATCCCTGAAAAGTTATACCATTTGAAAAACGTATCGACATATCTGAATCCGCTATTGAGGAGAAGCTCCCTGTTTTCGAGCAATTTATAGGGAATGAGGACATTTTCCAGCGCTTCACGTTTTTGGGAGATTTCCATCTCGCTGTAATGGTTCCTTCGTTTCATCTCGTAATAATATTTAATGAACAGCCGGTTGAACATCGAGTCCTCGCCAAGAACCTTTTCCACCAGGATGAGGCAGCCATAATCCTTGAGTTGTGCGCAGATGGATTTTATCAGTTTCTCACGGTACATCGGCCGGACAAACTGCAGGGTGAGGCACATGATAACCACCGAGGCGTTTTCTATCGTTATATCCTGGTTGAGATCGCCCAATTTGAGGATATACTCTCTTTCCATTTTCGCCTCGATAAAATTCGCCCTGCATTTGTCGAGCATGTCAGGTGAATTGTCAATGCCTACGAATTTTATCGATGGTTTGAGTATTTTGTTGAGGCTGAGCAGTGTTGTTCCTGTGGAGCATCCCAGATCATACACACATTTGCCGTTTTCGACAAAATCAGCCGCAATCTCTGTTATCATTCTCTGTATCTCATGATAAAACGGAACAGACCGTGACACCATATCGTTGAATACACTCGCTACGTTGTTATTGAAGGTAAAATCTTCTATCTTGTCCAGATTATTCTTGAACACCTCGTCCTTCGGCATATCGATATCACCTCATATTTCTGTTAAGTTATTATTATATTTAAGGATACCACGGTAAACAGAAAAAGTTGCCGTGCGGTTACACCTTATTCGGGAATACCTGTAATAATTAAATGAGTAGTTATCATTCTCATTATTGTTTATATGCAAATATTACTTTCTGAAAGTTTTTTTACAAGTATTTTTTACATACTGATCGCAAATATTTGATTCGTGCTGTGTAAAAAAACGAAATCACGATGAAATAAAAAAATTCCGATTATTCAGTTTAATAAGTTATAGAAACATTTCAATCAAAAGAATTCCTCGGAGTTCTGCTCCGGGGTAAAAGGTATTTGTTCTATCCCACCTTTCCCAACTCACCCCTTTGATTCTCCTCTCTAACCTTTAGAGAAGGGGCCAAAATAAGATCATGACAGTCTTCCTCCTCTATTGCCTGATAGAGGGGGGCTGAGGGGTGAGTTTAAGTATTTGATACCTCGCAGCTTGCTGCGGGGTAGTTCATTTCTATTATATCTTTTTGTTCCTTTGTGTCTTTGTGGTGAAATATTTTCGTGAATAATCCGTTTAAATACAGGTAATCCCTGTAAATTTCTCATAATACTTGTAAAAATTGTTCTGTTTGATTAGAATAGGAGGATGAAAGGAGCACTTTTTTATGCTTGGGTTACCGCTTCGTCGCAAAAAGGATGATTTCCGTCAGGCGTTTACCGAGTTCAGCAAGTCCCTGACACTCATCATCGATCTCGAACAGCTCAAGGACAATGTTATTTCGAAAATCCGCGAATGTATTCGTGTCGACTCGATTCAGATTTTCCTTCTCAATCCCGACCTGAACCGTTTCGAGCTTGCCGAAACGCGCGGACTCGATATCATAAAAAGGAGCAGCCTTTATTTCTCCTCCGATGAGCCGCTTGTCCGGTGGTTCACCATCAATGAAACCCACCTTCTCATATCGGAAAAACCGGCGGTTTTCTCATATTTCAATGAACATGAACAGGGGATTTTATCCGAATTGAAGGTCACTCTGATTTCCCCGCTTATGGTCATGAACCGTATCACAGGGCTTGTGTGTATTGGGTCGAAGTCGGATGACAGCGATTATTCTCCCGAGGAAATCGAATTGCTTGACACCCTTCTCGGTCAGGCATCGTTTGCCTTCGAAAATGCGTTCCTTTACCACCAGCAGAAAACCCGTCTCAAGAAAATGTACCGCGCCGACAGGCTGGCCACTGCCGGTCAGCTTGCAGCGGGCGCCGCTCACGAAATCCGTAATCCACTCACATCCATCCGCAGCACCATCCAGTACCTTCAGAAAGATTTCCGGGACGACAACAAACGCGTTCTCCTGGACAGCCTTATCGAGGAGGTCGATCGTATCAATGAAATAATCGAGGGACTCCTTTCCTTTTCCAAACCGAGCACGCCGCAGACGGAAAATGTCAATCTCGATTATCTCCTCGAACAGACATTGAGCCTTGTCGCCACGACCGCAAAGAAAAGGAATATCACGGTCGGTTATAACTTCAATGCACCGGAGAAAACGGTAAACGCCGATACCTCGCAGCTCAAACAGGTATTTCTCAATATCATCATGAATGCTTTGCAGGCCATGGATGAGGGCGGATTTCTTTCAATTTCCGTTGATCTGAAAAAGACCAACAGTTTCTCGGGTACTCCCCGGGAATCGTTTTATATCATGTTCAGAGATACGGGGGTCGGAATACCGCCGGAACATATCGAGCATATTTTCGATCCCTTTTTTACCACCAAGAAGGACGGAACCGGGCTTGGACTTTCTATTTCCTACGGTATCATTCAGCAGCATGGCGGTGAAATTGAAATCGAAAGCAGGACAATGAGCGATTATCCGAAAAATCACGGCACAACCGTCTCGATCATGCTCCCCATTTTCAAAACGGCACATAATCACCACCATACGGCAGGGAAAAAAGATGGCGCAGAAGATACTCGTGGTTGATGATGAAAAAAAGATTCGTTTCATTCTAACGCAGATTCTGACTGACGAGGGATATACGGTTCAGACCGCGGAGAGCGGGGAAGATGCACTCGATTGTCTGAAGGCTTTTGATCCCGAGCTCATCCTGATGGATCAGAATATGCCCGGAATCGATGGAATCGAAACCATGTGCCGCATAAAAGAGAGAACGCCTGACAGGACCATAATTTTCCTTACCGCGTACGGCTCCATTCCGCAGGCTGTGGAAGCGATGAAAAAGGGTGCATACGATTATCTCACCAAACCGTTTGATAATGAAGAACTGCTCATCGTGATACGCCGTGCGCTTGAGCATAACCGCCTGACATTCGAAATCTCGGCGCTCCGGAAACAGCTCCAGGACAAATACCGTTTTGAAACAATCATCGGGGTCAGCCCGCAGATACAGCAGTTGTTCGAACAGATGTACCGTGTATGCGATACCAACGCAACCGTGCTCATCCAGGGGGAGAGCGGAACGGGGAAAGAACTCGTCGCCAAAGCCCTCCATTTCAACAGCAGGCGGAAGGACAAACCTCTCATCTCCATAAATTGCGGCGCCATTCCGGTAAATCTCATTGAAAGCGAAATTTTCGGGCACGAAAAAGGGGCTTTCACCGATGCGCGCGAACGGAAAATCGGAACGTTTGAGCTGGCACACGGCGGCACCCATCTTCTCGACGAGATCTGAGAACTACCCCAGAACGCCCAGGTCAAACTGCTGCGGGTGCTCGAAGAACGCACAATCACCCGTCTTGGTGGAAGGGAATCGATTTCTGTTGACGTTCGAATTATCGCCGCAACGAATAAAAAACTTGCCGAGGAAGTCGATCATGGGAATTTCCGGCTCGACCTTCTTTACCGCCTGAACGTTTTTACGGTTACCGTTCCGCCCCTGCGCTCACGAAAGAGCGATATTCCGCTCCTCGTCGAGCATTTTATCGAGAAACACAACAGGCTCATGGGGCTTTACGTTAAAACGATTTCAATGGCCGCTGTCGATGCCCTTAATTCCTATGACTGGCCGGGGAATGTCAGAGACCTTGAAAATGCGATCCAGAGCGCGATGATCCTTGCCAGGGACGGTATCATCGATACCGGGCATCTGCCTCTCCGGGTAAGCGGTTTCCCCGAAAACGTTCAGGACACTGCCGATCGTGATGCTGGCCTTGAAGAGTATGTACGGCAACTCTGTATGAAGCTCGAAAAGGAACTTATCCTTAAAACCCTGAGACAGTATGACAATAACCGGACAGTATCGGCCGAGGCATTGAAAATCAGCAGAAAAACGCTGTTCAACAAGATGAAACAGTACGGTATCGAATAGACGGAGTGCATTTGACATATACCGTGGCGTCAACAGTACCGGTTACTGTAATGCAAATCAGGTTTGATGTTTACTCTCGAGAATCTGTACAATTCTTTCTACGGCTTTGACAAGCCGGGCTGCACAAGAAAGCAGATACAGCAGGGCAAGTAATCCTGCGACAGCAAAAACCATCGGAAGCATCATTTCAAAAAGACCCAAACCAAACATGGATTACCTCTGTTTTTTATATGGTGACTGACACTGCCATATTATAATTATGAGCTCACAAAACCTGCATCGTACCGCTGTGTTAAATTCAAATTCCGGGTAGTCATTTTAAAAATGAACGATGACGATTGAATAAATAATCCGTTATATCTCTTTGTGTCTTGTGATGAAATGTTTTTATAATAACGAAAGATGAAAATGGGGGTTCAGAATAAAATTGTGCTTTACTCCGTGTCTCCGTGGTGAAATCGTTAATGAATTTTTCTGTTAATCAGGATTCCAATCATTCATCGAGCTCGAAAGACAAAGTGCCGGAGTATTTACCCCATGACCCTTTTATTTTCAAACTGCCGCCGATAATTTCACCTTCGTAAGCTTTTTTGTTTGCTGTTTCTATGCGCAATACGCCGTTTTCAAAGGAAATATCCTTGACAGGCTCATATCGTACCCATTTTCCGGGAAAACTGACATAGAGCGTGAACTCTTCATTGGGTTGTTTGAACAGGTCGAACACAAACCGTGTTCTGCCGCCGTCAGCCAGCCTCATGTCACCCCTGCAGGAGCCGATCGATTCTCCGGGTGGTTTGCCGAATGGCCTTTTGATGCACGAAGCGTTCAGTACGACTGCGAGTATACACAATATCAACATAAATGAGATTATGGACGATTTTCTATAGTTCATTGGTTTTCCTTTCCGGCTGAACTGTTTTTGTACCTGAAGAATATGATGATAAATAACACTCTCATTCGGAACGGCGCAGTTCCGGAACAGCCGCCGTTTTGTAAAAGCGGCGTTCGGAAAAAAGAGAATATTATATTCTTTATTATACTGTGACGATAATAAGGATTTATCCGTTCATTTTATTTTAAACTTTCAGTAAAAAACATAAAAATATATTTATAAGTAAATGCTTACCTATTTTATTGTGATAAATGGTGATCCGTGAAAAAATTCATAAATTTAAAACATTTTTTAAAAAAATAATTATATATTACATACGTGGACACTCTATGAATGAATCTGCACCGAAAATCCGCGAGGGGTCATGCATATTCTTGCTTTTTCCACGAGTCCCCGTTATGGCGGGAATTCGGAAAGATTACTCGATTCGGTCGTTTCAGGACTTGTCGCCGAGGGAGTGTCTGTAGGGAAATATCGTTTACATGAAATGAAGTTTGTGCCCTGTAAGGGATGCGGTGTCTGCGACCGGGAGTTTCGGTGTCCGATCGGGGATGAATTTCAGCATCTTATCGAACCGCTAATATCGTGCGACGGGATCGTTTTTGCTTCCCCGCTCTATTTTATGAATGTGCCTGCCAGAGGTAAGGCTTTTATTGACCGGTGTCAGGTATTCTGGTCTGCGAAATATCATCTTGGCATGGATTTGTTCGGCAGCCGGCGGCGCCTGGGATTGCTGGTATCGTGCGGAGGAGCATCCGCCGGTCCGGGAGGTGTCCCGCTTTTCAGGGGTATCGAGGATACGATGACGTATTTTTTCGATGCGCTCGGTCTCGAAATGATGAAAAGCTTTCTGGTTTCCCGGGTCGACAGGAACGAAATCATCACCGATAAGCCCGATGCCGTTCGGAATGCGCGGGAGATGGGCCGGAGAATGGCGATATGCCTGAAAGACCCGGCACATGAATGTACATAGGCGAGGGTGTATAAAGCATCGCCGGTGTCGGTAAGGTGATCGATAATAATAAACACGGATGAAATATTTTAAAAGGTGCAGGGTGATACATCATGATCAGAAAAATGAGCATATCTGTTGTGCTGGTACTGCTGGTGTGGGGATGTTCGAAGTCGACGGATGATTTGATTCAGGACCTTCGGAGCAGCAGTTCCCGTGTCAGACAAAAAGCCGGCGTAACTCTTATGGGGAGAAGGGGAAACAGCGAGACAGTACAGAAATTGATTCAAGTGTTGAACGACAAGGATATGCGGGTGGCGTTTATCGCAGCGCAGATTCTCGGAAGCATGTCGGATACCACCGCTGTCATGCCCCTCGGAAATATGCTCGGGAATCCCAATTCCGAGTTCAGGGCACGGGTATGCTGGTCGCTCGGCAGTATTGGGCATGAATCCGCTTTGCCGTTTCTCGTAAAGGAACTCTCCGATTCTTCTTCCGCCGTCCGTCACAGCGCAATAACTGCTATCGGCGCCCTCTATCATTATCCGCCCGCGTCCCAGTACATCTATGCAATGTTCAGGGATCCCGCGGACAGTGTACGCGCGGCCGCCGTTGCATCTCATTATAATTTCCGGAATGTCAAGGAATCGGGAGTCCGTGCTGCCGATCTTGCAACACCGTTGACCGACAGAAACGATCTCGTCCGGTATGTCACTGTGCAGGCGCTCGGTGGAGGTTACCCCGATACGACTGTTGCCGGTGACCTTCTCATCGATGCGCTCAAAGATACAAACAAGCATGTCAGGCTGGAAGCGATTGCCAGCCTTCAGAAAATCGGATACGCAAAAGCGGTCCCATATCTCAAGGGTATGTATGATACCGCTACGGTTGATGAGGAATATGCCATCACTGAGGCAATAAAAGTTATATCGGATGAGACCTATCCGCCCGTTTCCGAGTCGAATTGACACATGCATTTCAGATATGTAACCCATTTTCTTCGAGCTCTTTATGGGCTGGAGTTTTACAGATTCTTTTGCATTTATCAACATATGCTTTTTTCTCAGCTTTAAACTTATCCATAAATAAGGATTCACACCCATTTTTAAGTTGATCCCTTTCGGCTCTTCCGCGCCGATGAGTCAGAGCGACAGCGCGATATGTGCAGTGCGGCAGGTCGGGTCACCTTCCTCTCTTACGGAGACAGGGAAAGTGTTTCATGCCGCATATTCCCTTGCCTCATTAATGAGGGAAAGGGTTCGTGGGTCGGTGGACGGTGGAATGAAAATCCCATATCTGTTCCTTATTACGGATATATTCTAATTAAAAAATGAGCGACCCTTATGAATCTTATCAGTACTCGGTGTAAAGCGGATATTTTCCGGTTCAGGTATCTTTTTACGGCTCTGCTGGGCTTGTTTTCCATTTATATTATAGTTCTTCAAAAGTCTTTGATCACTTTCCGCATCAGGGGAATGCTCCTGATAGTTCTTTCTTTCTGCATTTCGTACCTTTTAACACCGGTTGTTTGTGAAATCGCCTGGCGTTTCGGCATAGTAGACCGGCCGAATGAGCGCAAAGTCCATAAAGACGATACTCCGCTTCTCGGGGGAGTCGCGATTTATCTCGCTTTTTCCACCGGCGCTATTGCCATGATGTGGTATTCTTATGAGCTTAAAGGGGTGGTGTACGCCGCCACTCTCATTTTTCTCCTGGGGCTGATTGACGATATCGTCGGTCTGTCGAGTATCGTGCGGCTTATTGTGCAGTTATTCGCCGTAATCATTCTTTTTTTCCATGGGCTTGAAATCGATTTTGCCCCCGATTTGACACGGTTTCATATCCTCGATAAAATTTTGACCCTGTTGTGGGTTATCGGCCTTACCAATGCCGTCAATTTTCTCGATGGAATCGATGGCCTCTGCGCGGGTTTCGGCGCTATTGCCGCATTTTTCTTCGGACTTCTTGCGTTTTTGACAAAACAGTATTTCCTCATGTTTCTGGCATTCTCGCTTACAGGAAGCTGTATGGGTTTTCTTCCATGGAATTTACGCCCGCGAAGATCGGCAAAGATATTTATGGGGGACGCCGGAAGCGTTTTCATCGGCTTTACCCTGGCTTCGTTTGCAATCATGGGTGACTGGGCCGAAAACAGGTTTGTTGCGCTCGCCGTTCCCGTCCTTATTCTGAGTCTGCCGATTTTTGACATTTCCATGACCACCTATTTCCGGATCAGGGAAGGAAGTGTCAAAACAGTCAGGCAATGGCTCGATTATGCGGCAAAAGACCATTTTCATCATCGGCTTCACGATTTGAGAATCAACAAGAGCAGCGCAGTTTATATCATGTATGCCGTTAACATCATCCTCGGTTTTTCCGCCATCATAGTAAGAACCGGGGGAACGCTGGAAGCGTATCTTGCGCTGATTCAGGCATTTGTCGTTCTTGGCGCGTTTACGGCTTTTATGATACTGATTAAAAAAATGTTCAATGAATCGTGTTTTTTTGCTGACGATGAGACCGGGAATAGAACTGAAAAGAAACAGTGAGCTCGCATCATTCATCTACGGTGACCGTATGTGTGTATCGGAGGGGAAAAATCCTGTATAAATATAATTTGTTAAAAGACTTGACAGTAACTCAATGATTTTGATATATTAATAATAATTATGGCTCTCGAACATCATGATAATGAAATATTTTTCCAAAAAGGATACTGGTTTTGTTTTTATCATATTGGGGCTTGAATGAAAAGCCTTTCGAAAATACTCCGGACCCCAAATTCATGTATTATTCAGTGAAGCATAAGGAAGCGCTTCTGAATCTCCTTTATGCTGTCAATGAAAACAAGGGAGCGGCACTTCTGACCGGAGATATCGGCTGCGGCAAGACACTCATAGCCCGAACGCTCATTTCACGGCTCAATCCTGATGAGTATGAAGTCGCACTCATCACGAATCCGCGGCTGGAAGTGGATGATTTTGTCAAGGAGATATTATATCAGTTCGGTATCGAGTCGAATACCATCTCGAAGCTGGACCTTCTTCATGCATTTAACGATTTTTTATTCAACAGCGCCCGGGAAGGCAAAAACAACGTTCTTATCATCGATGAAGCCCAGCTCATCATAAACAAGCTGATTCTTGAGGAAATCCGGCTTCTCCTCAATTTTCAGCTTGATAACCGGTTTCTTCTGACTATAATTCTTATCGGTCAGCCGGAGCTTAAAAGAACGGTGAAAACGATGCCGCAGCTCGATCAGCGGATCGGTATTCGGTATCATATCGACCATCTTTCGCTCGATGATACCGGTAATTTTATCAACCACCGTCTCCGTGTGGCGGGAAGGAGCGACCCGGTTTTTACCGATGCCGCTGTACGGAGTATATACGAGTATTCAAAAGGAATCCCCCGAAAGATCAATAATATCTGTGATCTCTGTCTTGTCATGGGAGTCGCGCGGAATCTCAATACGGTGGATCGTGATGTTGTACAGGAACTGACAGTAGCGGAGAGAGACATCTGACATGGTAAGGCTTACTGATCTGGTCGGTTCGAAAAACGGACAAGCAAAAGAGAATATTCCCAGGGGAACTTCCGACACTCCGAAAAAAGATGAGTACAGCGGCGGTGAGGGGTTTTTAAAAGCTTCCGATCTCTCGAATATTTATGAAATACCTTCACAGTCGCCTGAAATCGACGATGTATCGGAAATATACCGCGAGTATCCTCAGGAAAACGGGAAATCCCATTTCCGGAATAGTGATGCGGAAAGAAAATCGGAATTCCATGAAAAGCCGGATTCCGAATCTGTTCCGGAAACGACCGATACGGTTGTATCGCCTGATGCCGTTCAGGACAGCCATCCAAGACATTCTCCGGAAAAAGTATCGCGTGAACCCGGAGTTTACACTCAAGAAACGGGGATTACAACGGTGTCATCAGTTGACGAAAAAATGCAGTTTGAACTTGCGGATGCAATCCATATTGAGCTTCTTGACATACTCGATGATATCTACCAGGAAGGTAAAGAGGATATTGTTCCAGGCGTGGAACGTTTGATCGATCCCGTTATGCGGCTTATCGAGGTATGCAGGAATACCAATGCGATTCTCCGGAAGGCTGTCCGCCTGAAAAAAGGCCGTGAAACGTTCACCACACACAGCCTGAATGTGGCCATCCTGTCAATAAAAATCGGTATCAGCCGCGGATACTCCCCGGAACGGTTATTCTCGCTCGGTTTATGCGCCCTTCTCGGGGATATCGGGATGACGAAGGTCGATCCGGCAATACTTACCAAAAAGGGGAAACTCGAACCCGAGGAATTCCAGGAAATCAAGAACCATATACTGTATTCCAGCAACATCGCTGAAAAAGTCACCGACAGGTTTCCCTTTCTTGCCCCGATCATATACCAGATTCATGAGCGTGAAAACGGAAGCGGATATCCCGAAGGCCTCAGGGGCGGGAATATCCATGAATTCGCCAAAATCATCGGTTTATGTGATGTCTATATCGCCATGACCTCACCGAAAGCTCATCGCGAGGATTTTTCCGGATATGAGACTCTGCAACAGATACTTTCACGCCGCGGTATCGATTTCCATCCGTCAATTATCAAATCGCTGATCGATGTGATCAGCGTCTTCCCGATTGAAAGCCTTGTGAAACTCAACAATGGTGAAATTGGCAGGGTCATAGACATTTCCTCGGTTCATCCGACCAGACCCAAATTGAACATCCTCGTGAGCAGTGACGGCGAACGTCTTAAAACCGGCAAAATTGTCGATCTTGAAAAAGAACCCCTTCTCTATATCGAAGACCCCGATATCGAAGAGGGCGTCATAATCTGAGGAATTTTTCCTGCCATGCCCGACCGGTTTCAAGGTATTCCACACATTTCAAAACATATTACGACCAGGTTCATCGATGATGAGGCATTCCTGATGAACCTGGAAAATCTCAAGACATACTATTTCAACGAAACCGCCTCGCGTATCTGGTCTCTCGCATGTCAGGGGAAAACCGTTGATGAGATTGTCCGTTTCCTTACAGCCCACTATGATGTTTCTCATGAGGCTTGTCTGGAAGAAGTATCGAAAATAACGGAAGCGTGGGTTTCAGAACATCTCGTTGATTTCGTCGAAGATAATGCCTGATACATACCGAGCTCCCGATATCTATGTTCTCATGAATGCGCGTTCCGTTCCGTACGGGATCAATCTTGAGCTGACCGCCCGTTGTAATCTCGGCTGTTATCATTGTTACCATGTTGAATCATCCGGTCCCGAGCTTGATACCGCGGAGATTAAACGGCTTTTCGATGACCTTGCCCGTCTCGGAACAATGGAGATGACGATAACCGGGGGCGAGCCTTTTCTCCGTGAGGACATCGGGGAAATTATCGTTTACGCCGTTGAAACCGCCGGTTTTTCAATCAAAATCTTTTCGAACCTGACACTGCTGAAACCATCGCTGGCGGATGTGCTTGCCTCGGTTCCGCTTAATTCCGTTGAAACGACTCTGCTCGGCCCGGACGCGGAGACACATGATATGCTGGCTCGGGTTCCGGGGGCATTCACTGCTGTCATGAACTCGATTGCCGTTTTGAAAGAACGGGGTATCCGCGTTTCGGCAAAAACTGTACTTATGAAGCACAATTACAAAAAAATCAATGCGATGTATGAATTGGCCGGCAGATTGGGAATCCCTTTCCGTCATGATGATTCCCTTTTTGTCGAATCCGGCCGGGGGAGAGGTCCCCTCGCGTTCCAGATATCCGACAGCGAGATACACCGTAACCGCAGAAGAATGGGTATCAGCGGTTCATATAAACCCACGCTGTGCAATGCCGGCCGCTCGATCATGAGCATCGGTCCCGACGGTTCCGTATACCCGTGCGGGGCCTTTCCTGAGAAAGCGGGAAATATCCGTGAAACGCCGGTTGAAACGATCTGGCGAAGCTCGCCGCTCATGAAAAAACTCCGTACACTGCACTCCGGAGATTACGGCGTGTGCACGGATTGCCGCTATCTCATGCGATGCCAGGGTTGTCTGGCGATGGGAATCGGTCTGGCTTCGGGCCGGATAAATCCATGCAGGCTGGCGCGCAGGCATTTCAGGCATCTTACATGACAATTCGTTTGTTAAAAAAGCTCGTTTACGAAATAGGCGGCAGGCCGGAGCTTGTTGTCTATGGCGACAGCACGGCTGTTTTTAATGCGACCGGGCTCAGATCGATGGTCAACACCGGCGCTGAGCCGCACCGTGATGCAATCCGCATCGTGTTTCTCGGCGGAACGCGTGCTTCGGGAATCCCGTTCGAGGTTCCTGAAAACGCGTCAACGGTGTATGACAGCAATGGCGTTCTTTTGCGGGAAAACGGGGTTTTCCTGTATGGTTCATGGTATGGGATAGCCCGCTCGATTACCGACCGTAAACACCGTCAGGCGATTATTGTAATGCCCGCAGCGGGACGTTTCAACAAAGATTATATTTCACGGTTTATTTTCAGGCCGATTCTCGATGAGCTTCTGTGTCTGAACGGGTATGTTCCTCTCCATGCGGCGGGGATAGTGTTACGATGGGGGGGATGCATTATCGCCGGTTCGGCGGGGTCGGGGAAGTCCAGCCTTGTTATGGAACTGGTGAACGGAGGGTCCGGTTTTATCGCCGATGACCGTGTTCTTGTCAGGAAAACCGGCGCATCGGGTAATATATGCATGATGTATGCCTTTCCGGAATTCATACGGTTTTCACGGTCTCCGCGGGGTGTGAAACGTTTACTGAAGCCCCCTGTGCCGGCGATTAACGAGGCGCCGGTGAAAGTAATATTGTTACTCGATGGTAAACAAAACGTGAAATCCGTCTCAATAACCACTGTCGGAAAAGCGGAAGCGGCGGCGCGTCTCATGCATCATGTTTCCCCCAACCTCCAGATTTCAGATATCCGCAGCGCTTTCGACATGATCGGCGACCTGTGCGGCACCGCAGTGACATTTCGTATAAGCGGCTGGGGCGACCCCGGGGAAATGATCCGCAGGGTTTCGGGCTTGCTCGGGGGATTCAGTGATGATATGCAGTCCTGAACAGCTTCTCCTGTTTTTTTCGTCGTTGGCGGATATAAGCGATTCGGTGCGTTCGCGGGCTGATGCGGTTCTTCGGGGCGCGGTGGACTGGAATTATCTTTCCTGCGCGGCGGTGAATCTCGATGTAAGTCCCGGCCTGCTTGAGCTCCTTGCCGGAAAAGAAGATACGGTCGATAGACGGATTCTGGAAAGGCTTGTCAGCTCATCGGCGCGTTGTGCGGGCGAAACCGCATCCATGCGGGAGCTCTGGTGTGAGGTCTCTTCGTTGTTGACGAAGGGCGGATTCGACCAGATACCGCTTAAAGGATGCGATCCGCGTATTGCCCATGGCGCGCGGCGGAAAAGCAATCCCATGGTGGATGTTGACATACTGATCAGGCGCGCGGATACAGAGTATGTCGGCGAGTACCTTGAAAACAATGGTTACCTGTATCTGGGCGCCCGGAGCGGATCACACATGAATTTTTGCACCGATGAAACGAATCCCCGTTTCATAGAAATTCACTGGGACCTGGTGAATCGCAATAATCCGCTCCACAGGAGGTTGTTTTCACCCCTGCTCGATGCATTGTGGGAGCGGAGTATCACCATGAACGGGCAGCGGCTCCTGTGCGGCGAGGACATGATCTCGTATCTGGCCTGTCATGCGGTCAAGGAATATTTCCACAATCCGAAATGGCTCAGCGATATCGCATGGATTATCGAAAACCGTTTATATCTCTCCGACCCCGGACTTATGAAATTCGTAACCGGCGAATGGGGAATATCGAAGGCTCTGGGAATCATAGCGGAAGCGCTTGATTATCATCTCCGGACCACGTATCTCGAACAGGTGCTGGCATGCGGCGCTGTAAAACCCGATATGATGGGACGGTATGTGGCAAAGAGACTTCTGCGGTATGATCGCCTCAGATCGCTGAGGCCGGTGATTTTTTTTGCGGTTGCGAGTCCGCCGTTTGGAATGATGAGAGTGCTGGCCGGGTCTGTGCAGCGTGTTGTTCAGAAATCTTTCCCCCGATGACCGGTCGATTCACCGGGCAGGGAACAATAATTGACTGTTTATATGGCATGTTGTGATGAAGCGCACGTTGCGGGAAAAGCGCAGGACTTATCTTAATATGCAGGAATGCGCTGATTTGGTACTGCGGTTCATCCCGGTACGGGAGAAAAAGATATTTTAAAATATATCCGGGGAGACAACCGGTCGGGTTCATTTGAACAAATGAGGATATTGAAATTTTTTTATAATTGTATGTATAATATTTACAATAATATAAACAGGAGCACATTGAAAATTTATTATAAAAGTAAATTTTTAGATTGTTGCACAAACGACTTTTTTGTAACTTAGCTATAGTGAATTTACCTTGAACAGAATAAATCTGCTGTCAGGTTATTTCAGGAATCATGTATGAAAAATAAAAAACCCAAAATCCTTATAATCGATAATGAGTACGAAATCTGTAACCTTTTTAAAGATTTCTTTGATTTTATGGGTTACGATTCCGCATATGAAACCGATGGGAAAAAAGCTCTTGATGAGCTGGAATCACTGACGTATGACGTATTATTTGTTGATCTGAAACTTGATAATCTGAGCGGAATCGAAATACTCAAAAAGTCAAAGGATATTCATCCTTTGTCTGAAGTAATTGTTGTGACCGGTTACGGCAGCGACGAGACGGTGTTAAGTACACTGAACTCTGGCGCGTTGTCGTATATCCAGAAACCGATCTCGTTTTCCGAGATAAAGATTCAGACCGAGATAGCTCTTTCAAAATGTCTGTTTAATGAGAAAACAAACGAGATTGCGAATCTTCTGGCAAAAAAACAACAACCGGTACTTTTCGATCACTTTAAAAACATCATTAATTTCGATAAATTTTCAACATTCCTCAATCTGAGTATTGATATCGAAACCCTTGCCGATTCGATATTGACCGGTATATCGGAAATCATTGTCAGCAAATATTATTCATTTCTGTTTCTCGATGAAGTCAACCGCGAAATCGTGATTTTCTCACGCGATCCGATCAAACGTTCGGTCCTATCGGTCATCGATAAGGATATAGCGGCGTTTTTCGAGGGATTGCTCAACAAAAAACTGGAAACATCATACAACATACGGGCATCTTTGTCATCATCGATACAAGAGGATGGTAAAGAAAGTATTTCGCCCATGCTGACGAGCCTGTTTGTCCCTCTTCTTGTCGAGAACACCATTCAGGGTGTTCTGGGACTCTCGAATATCGATGAACCTTTGCCGGACGATGCTCTGGACCTGCTTCGCCTCGTTTCGGTGCGGGCATCGAATGTTCTCAACAATGCGACGCTCCATCGGGATACCAAACTGCTTGCTCTGACGGACGGGCTTACGGGGCTGTTGAATCACCGCGCGTTCCATGAACGTCTGATAAGTGAATTCGAGCGATACCGCCGTTATGGATCCTTCATCTCACTCATAATCGCCGATTTCGATTATCTCAAGGATATCAATGATACGTATGGCCATCCGGTTGGTGATGAGATACTTAGAAAAATCGGCGATATTCTCCGGGAAACTTCCCGTGAGTCGGATGTCCTTGCTCGGTATGGCGGAGATGAATTTGTCATACTCCTGCCTCAGACAAATCTGAAAAACGCATGTAATATGGCTGAGCGTATCAGAAAAAAGGTATATACCAATACATTTTCCATACAGGGCCAGAACCTGAAAAGCACCCTGACCATGGGGGTGTCCGCAGTACCTCAAGAAGATATCGACTCACCTGAAGATCTCTTTGAATCTGCCGACCGCGCGCTCTACGAAGCAAAACGATCCGGGAAAAACCGGGTGTTTGTAGCAGGTCAGATGAATTAGATTCCCTTCCGCAGATGGTGTGGTTTCATGTGTGTTTTTTTTGTGACTGCGGTCGGTAATTCTGCCCCGTGTTCCGGAAAACACCGATCCGTTTGTTCCGCACAAAAGATATCATGATTCCCGAAAGAAAGGCTTTACTCAGGTGCGCTCAAATAGTTCGGTCGCATGAAAATGATCGATTTCGCCACCGACTTGACTCGTTGCGGTGCAACACAGCGAATCGGGGATCGATATTAATTCTTTAAAAATCGTACTTCGTAAATAGCTTCCAACCAATAAAACGAATTTAAAATACACCCCGTTGCGTTCGCTGATGCACGGTATGATATAAGGAGCAGCTTCCGATGGCATTTGATTTTTTTAAAAAAATAACTGAATCGCTCAGTAAGACAAGAACCCAGCTCATGGGTTCACTCGCCGGAATATTTTCATTCGGTAATAAAATAACCGATGCTGTATTGAACGAGGTGGAGGATGTTCTTTACACCGCCGATATCGGTGTCCACGCTACCGAGCTTCTTGTCGGAGAACTCCGAAACCGGGCGGTAGAGATTAACTCCGGTAAAATCGATCCTTTTATGGTGTTGAAGGAGACCATGCTTTCGCTTATTGCCCGTTTCGGGCAGGGCACAAAGCTGTTATCCGGTGATGCGCGCCCGCATGTTATCCTCGTCGTGGGAGTAAACGGTGTTGGCAAAACCACGACCATCGGTAAACTCGCCATGCGTTTCCGGAACGAAGGCCGCTCGGTTCTGCTTGCCGCCTGTGATACCTTCAGGGCAGCGGCGGTGGAGCAGCTTGAAATCTGGGCTGAACGTGCCGGAGCGGAATTCATCAAGGCTCACGAGGGCGCAGACCCGGCTTCCGTGGCCTTCGATTCCATCATGAGGGCAAAAGCGCGTTCGACCGATGTGGTTATCATCGATACCGCGGGAAGGCTGCATACATCGCGGAATCTCATGGAGGAATTGAAAAAAATACGGCGGGTGCTGGGAAAAGCCGATGCGACGGCGCCTCATGAAACGCTGCTTGTTCTCGATGCGACAAACGGCCAGAATGCGCTCACCCAGGCTGAGGTGTTTCAGCGTGACCTGAGCATCACGGGGATCGTTCTGACCAAGCTCGACGGCACCGCAAAGGGAGGCATCGTCATTTCCATTATCGATAAGCTTGGTGTCCCGATAAAGCTTATCGGTATCGGCGAAAGTATCGGGGACCTCCGCGATTTCGATCCCGGCGCGTTCATCGACGCCCTGTTTATGATTGATGAAAAAAATGGCAGAATGAAGAGCGTTTCACCGTGAATAATCCGAGTATCCGGATAAATGGGGAATTGCCGCGATTCACTTCTCGGGTGACCCCCCGAAATCCACGATGAATTGTATTGTAATACTTTGATTATAAATAGAATATATGATTATTTCCGGTGAATTTTAACCCCATTGAAAAGCCCCACGGTCACAACCGGTTTTCGGGAAAAGAATCGGTGCTGTCCGGGCGAGCCGAAGGCTCGTGAGTTCACATTCCCGAAAAACGGGCAGTGAATGGGGAAAAAGGCTTTTCACGGGGTGCCCTTTCCCTGGTTACTTCCTTTGGGTACGCAAAGGAAGTAACATATTAAAAAAGTGTTCTTCAAAAAATGTGATATTGCCATGATTCACTTCTTACTTGACTGAACAGTAAAAAATATGTAAATATACTATTTAATACTTAATACCGGATGATATGCCATTCTCGGCAGGCTCCATGTGCCGGGAGGAATGATATGCTTGACAGTCAGGTTCTTCTTTTGAATAACGATTATGAGCCGCTTACCATCTGTACGGCCAGAAGAGCCATTATTATGGTCTGGGCGGGAAAAGCCGAGGTCATCGAATCGAACGGCAATTATGTCCATTCTGTGAGCACGACGTTCAGTATACCCACCATAATACGGCTGCTTATGTATATTCAGGCGAAACATGTGTGGAATATACAGCTTTCAAAACAGAATATTCTCAAGCGCGACCATAAAACATGTCAGTATTGCGGTACGACCGAGGGATACATGACTGTCGATCATGTTATTCCCCGGAGCCAGGGCGGAAATGATACCTGGGAGAATCTCGTCTGCGCCTGTTCTTCATGCAATAACAAAAAAGGCGACCGGACACTCGAACAGGCGGGGATGAAGCTTATAAAACCCCCCCATAAACCGAATTTCAGGACTTTCCTGTTCAGCAGAGGCACGCTGGTCAATACCTGGCAGCCGTATTTGAAAATATGACAGAATACTTGCCGATTATGCAGGATAACGACAATAAGCTTGACATCCATGATAGCGACTTTCGAAAAACCACCGCTGCATCGCCCGAACCGGCCCGTGATTTTCGTATAAACATATCCGTTTTCGAGGGGCCGATAGATCTCCTTCTCTATCTCATACGAAAGAATGAACTCGATATTCATGAGATATCTCTTGCCCGGATAGCGAAAGAGTATCTCGATTACGTGGAGATTATCAAGCTTATTGACCTTGAGATGGCCGGGGATTTTATCGTTATCGCCTCGACGCTCATGAAAATCAAGGCCCGGAGCCTTTTCTCACGGGAGGGAAATGATGAGGAGGCAACCGAAGGCGATGAAGTCAAAAACGAGCTGATCCGTTACCTTCTCGAATATCAGAAGCTTGGCGGTGTTGCGGAGAAACTCGCCGAGAAAGAAGCTTCCCGCCTGGGGATATTCCCTCGCGGAGGCGAAAAGCAGCGGATCGGCGATTCCATCCCGCAGGGTGAACAGGCCCCTGAATACATGCTGTTCGACCTTTTGACCGCTTTGCGCGATATTCTGGCGGCCGCTCCCAAAACCGAGACCCATGAAGTGGAGCTTCTCAATATAACGTCGGAAATGAAACAGCAGGAGATCATGGAGATAATAAAATCCCATGGCAAGGTCGATTTCATCGATCTGGTGAATGGGCAGCCGAGACTCATTATTGTCCTGATCTTTATCGCCATGCTTGAGCTGATAAAGAAGAGACTGATCAGGATACGACAATCGAAACAGTTTGGACGGATAGTTCTGTATGAGCGCTCAGATAACACAGACCAGGATAATTGAGGCTGTTCTGTTTGCTTCGGATGCACCGGTCGAGCCCGAAAAGCTCAGCTTGATTGCCGGGGGGCTTTCGGATCACGAAATTCTCGATATAATCGACAGCCTCAACCGCGAGTATGAAGAACAGCTCCGGCCATTCCGGATAGTCGAGGTTGCCGGCGGTTTTCAGTATGAAACTCTTGCACAGTACGGCCCGTTTGTGGAGAAACTTTTCCATTCCCGGACAAGGCCCAAACTGTCGAGAGCTTCGCTTGAAACCCTCGCAATCGTCGCCTACAAGCAGCCCATCTCCCGTGCTGAAATCGATGCGCTCAGGGGAGTCGACTCCGATACGCCCATCCGGACGCTCATCAACCGCGATCTCATAGAGATTGCCGGCAGGAGCGATTCGGTGGGAAAACCGCTTCTCTATGGAACGACAAGGGAATTTCTCCGGTATTTCGGTTTGAACGACATAAAAGACCTTCCCGGCGCCGATGAGCTTGCTTCAATGTTCGACGGGAGTGAAATCGAACCGGTTTCACCCGATCAGCTTCGGCTCGATGAAACGATAACCGGTGCTCCGTCCGAAGCGGACAGTGCAGGCGGTTCGGAAAAGCAAACCCCATAATGCTGAATGAGTTCTGTGCGGCTCAATCGTTACATGTCAGTAAGCGGCGCTGCGGCAAGGCGTAAAGGCGAAATACTCATCCGGGACGGGCGTGTTACGGTTAATGGGGCGGTCGTGACGGACCCGGCTTTCAGTGTAAGTACCGGCGATGCGGTGATGCTCGATGGAAAACCGCTGATACTGGAGGCGCGGCGACGGTATTATGTTCTGAACAAACCGACGGGGGTCATCGTGTCGAGAGGCGACACGCACGGAAGAGCGACTGTTTTCGACCTGTTCGCTGAGTCGATGGATGGAATCTTTCCCGTGGGCCGGCTCGATGAGGATACATCGGGTGTTCTGCTGCTCACCGATGACGGTGACCTGGCATACCGCCTGACACATCCTTCGTACGGGGTGGAAAAGGTATACCGCGCAGAGGTCGAGGGGGAAGTTTCCGCCGGGGATATCCGCAGGACAGGGGAGGGTATCGTTCTCGATGACGGTCCCGCGTCGCCGGCGCGTATGATAGTTCTCTCGATCGGGAGCGGAGTTTCCCTCGTCGAGATAGTTCTCCATGAGGGCCGTAAACGCCAGGTACGCAGGATGATGGAAAGGCTGGGGCATCCGGTGCGCGTTCTCGAACGGATTTCGTTCGGCGGTATCACCGCGAAGCATCTTCCCCTTGGATCGTTCAGGCCGCTGACAGGGGAGGAGATCGAGCACCTGCACAACGAATCGTGTATGAAACGGAGCAGAAAACGGAATGATACGCCGTAAGCCTATTATCGCCATCGATGGTCCTGTGGGAGCGGGAAAGAGCACGACTGCCCGGAAGGTGGCCGGAAAGCTCGGATTCCTGTATGTCGACACCGGCGCCATGTACCGGTCGGTGACGCTCGATGTGCTCAACAATGGAGTCGATCCGGCCGATGAGACCGGTGTCTGCCGTGTTGCCGTCAGCTCAAAGGTGGAGCTTAAAATCGGCGAGAACGGTCAGCGGACTTTTCTCAACGGCGCGGATGTGACCGACAGGATACGCGACCGTGATGTGACGAATGCCGTGTCGGCGGTCAGCGCCATGAGGTGTGTTCGCGCGCGGATGACCGAAATACAGCGTGAGCTTGGTTGTGACGGCGGCATCGTGATGGAGGGGCGCGATATCGGCACTGTGGTATTTCCCCTTGCGGAAATCAAGATATATCTCGATGCGTCGATGGAAGTAAGGGCAAAACGGCGGTATGACGAGCTTGTACCCAAAGACCCCGCGATTTTATTTGAGGAGCTGCTCGCGGAAATCAGGGAGCGTGACCGTGCAAACATGATGCGGGAGATAGCACCGCTTCGGAAAGCCGATGACGCCATAGTGATCGATACGACGAATATGACCTTTGATGAACAGGTCGATGCGATCGTATCAATTGTGAGGGAACGGTCTGATGTTGACAAGAATAAATAATGAGCCGATGCGGTTGTTGTATCGTTTTTCGCGGTATTGCATCTATCTGGTGCTGAGAATGTTATATCGTATTCGCGCAGAAGGGGTAGAAAACGTCCCGTCCGACGGTGGTGTCATGGTGGCGTCGAACCACGCCTCTATGCTCGATCCGCCGTGCGTTGGTGTCTGTATTCCCCGCGAGATCACGTATTTTGCAAAAAAAGAGCTCTTTTCGATCCCCGGTTTCGGCCAGTTTATCGCGGCTGTGAACTCGCTTCCGGTGGATCGCAGAGGATTCAGCCGGAGCGCACTGAAAGAGATCATCGACCGTCTGAAAGCAGGATGGGCTGTTCTCATTTTCCCCGAGGGAACCCGTACGCGAACAGGCGATTTTCTCGAACCGAAAAGCGGGGCCGGAATGATTGCGGTTACAGCGGATACACTGATTGTACCATGCTGGGTTGAGGGTTCATACAGGGCAAAACCGTTCTTTTCACGGATCACCGTGCACTTCCTCCCGCCGTTCAAACCATCGGAAATTGTGGCTGAAACGAAAAAAGATCATTATTTACTTGTGTCAAAACGAATAATGTATGATATTACAAATCTATATAAAACGCATATGGCCGTGCGTAATGAGGCCAAATCCAAAGAACAATAAGGAGGATGCGCTACGTGTCAGAAGAAACCTTAAACAATGAAACCCCTTCGGTCAACACTGTCGAAGCGGAAACAACCACCCAAAGCGTTGATGACCCTAAACCCAAAGGGAACATTCGTGATACGCTGACAAAAAAAGCAGCACGGTTTTACGATGAAGGTGAATACACGGAAGACGAATTCACCAAGATGCTCAATATGTATGACGATACCATGAAATCGATCGAGCAGGGCGGTATCGTTTCGGGAACGGTGCTCATGGTCACCGAAAACCAGGTGATCGTCGACATCGGTTTCAAGAGCGAGGGAAGTATCAGCCTTCAGGAATTCGGTGACGCTTCGGAAATCACTATCGGCGACAAAGTGGAAGTCTTTCTCGAAGACGTTGAAAACCAGGACGGTCAGCTTGTTCTTTCCAAGCAGAAGGCCGACTTCATGAAGGTCTGGGATCAGATCAAAGAGATTTACGACAGCAATCGGCAGATTGATGGCCGTCTGGTACGGCGTATCAAGGGAGGTATCGTTGTCGACCTTCTCGGTGTCGAAGCCTTCCTGCCCGGTTCTCAGATAGATATCCGTCAGGTCAAGAATTTTGACCAGTACATCGGGGAATCCTACAGGTTAAAGATTATCAAGCTGAACAAAGCCCGCCGCAATATCGTCGTATCGCGTCGTGTTGTGCTCGAGGAAGAACGCTCACGTATGCGCGATTCGGTCCTTGCCGAGCTCGAAATCGGCCAGACCCGCGAAGGCGCGGTGAAAAATATAACCGATTTCGGCGCATTCATCGATCTTGGCGGTGTGGATGGTCTCCTCCATATCACCGATATGTCGTGGGGGCGCATCAATCATCCTTCCGAGCTTGTATCTATCGGTGACAGGATCAATGTCAAGGTGCTCAATTTCGAGGAAGGGAAAACGAGGATTTCGCTCGGCCTGAAACAGCTCACGCCATATCCATGGGATGGTGTCGAAGAGAAATATCCCGAGGGATCGGTTGTCGATGGCAAGGTGGTTTCCACCACTGATTATGGCGCGTTTGTCGAGCTCGAACACGGTATCGAGGGGCTCGTTCATATCAGCGAAATGAGCTGGACCCAGCATGTCAAGCACCCGTCGAAGCTTCTTTCTGTCGGCGACAAGATAAAGTGCAAGGTTCTGAGTGTCGACAAGAATGGAGAGAAAATCTCCCTCGGTATCAAGCAGCTTGAACCCGATCCGTGGGGCACGATCGACGAACGTCATCCTATCGGAAACCATGTCAAGGGCAAGGTTCGCAATCTGACCAATTTCGGCGCATTTGTGGAGATCGAGGAAGGTATCGACGGCCTCGTGCATATCTCCGACATGAGCTGGACCAAACGGATCAAGCATCCTTCCGAAGTCATGAAGAAAGGTGAGGTCGTCGAGGTCGTCATTCTCGACATAGACAAGTCGAACAGGCGTATCTCCCTCGGACATAAGCAGATATTCGATGATCCATGGTCTACGCTCGAGGAGAAATTCGCAGTCGGCATGATTACCATGGGCACGATTATCCGCATTCTCGACCGCGGTGTGGTCGTTGCGCTTGACAACAATATCGAGGGTTTCGTTCCGGCGTTTCAGCTCGGCCAGGATGTCAAGAAACCAGCCGAGGCGTTCAATGTGAACGATGAACTGCCCCTGAAAGTCATTGAATTCGACAAAGATCAGCGCAAGGTCGTTCTCAGCGTCCGTGAATACTTCAGGGATCGCGATAAGAAAGAATTCGATGAATTCAAGGAAAAATACAAGCCCAAACCGGTGACTATCGGTGATACGTTCGGGGATATCCTCGAACCGGTCACTGTTCCGTCCGATGCAGTTACGGCTGAAGTTGCCGAAACTCCCACCGTAAAAGCAGAAGCTGTTCCGGAAGCCGAGGCCGTTCCTGCGGAGGCCAAAGACTCAGTCGTCGCCGCGGAAACTGAAAAAACCCCGGAACCGGAAGCCGCCGAAGCTCAGACGGCTGACGAAGCGGATAAGGAATAATACTATCTACAGGGCTTTAACCGCTCGAGGTATACATCAAGGCGGTCCGCTTTCCGGGCCGCCTTTTCCTTTATTCACATACATGTATTCTCGTAAAGAGGTAAAAAAGTTATCATAGAGTATGTTTCAATGCCATTTAAAAGATATCCGTGTAAATGTCCGGTCTATTGTATTTTGTGAATGACCCGCATAACTATGGATGATTACAACGAAATATAAAAATGTGTTTTTTAAATTTGATCTTTTCTTCGTGTTCTCTGTGTCTCGTTGTGATAGTAGTTATGTATATTTTCATAGAAATCCGCTTTAAAATTCTTAGTACACCGCGCTTCTTTCTGTCGATCACTATCGCACATTGACAAGAAGGATTATTCACGCTATCATACATGAGGAATGATGAAACCGGTTACTGTATACATAGAGACATATGGCTGCCAGATGAACAAGCTTGACAGCGAGTATGTGGCGGCAGTCCTTGCGGGTAGTGGTTACACCCTTGTGTCCGGCTATGCAGGCGCCGATGTCATTCTCCTCAATACGTGCGGTGTCCGTGATAATGCGGAACAGCGCATTCATGGCCGCGTGGGGGAGCTGTCATCGCTGAGGAGGGGGAAACCGGAGCTTTTATTCGGTATTATCGGCTGTATGGCGCAGCGACTCGGAGAAAAGCTCCTTTCGGATGTCGTGAGAATCGTTGCGGGTCCGGATTCATACAGGAAGCTTCCGGACATGATCGAACAGGCGCTGTCAGGCCAGGTTTTCGATACGATACTTGACCGCGAAGAGACCTATGAGGGGATCGAGCCCGTCCGGTGCAGCGGAACGTCGGCGTGGGTGGCGGTTATGCGCGGCTGCGACAACTTCTGTTCGTACTGTGTCGTCCCCTATACCAGAGGGCGCGAGCGGAGCATCCCCGTGAAGAGAATTATCGGCGAGACGGCGCGACTCCGTGACAGCGGATTCCGCGAGATAACGCTCCTCGGGCAGAATGTCAATTCGTACCGTGACGGCGATGTCGATTTTGCGGGGCTTCTCGATCGTGTGGCCGATACAGGGATCGGCTGGATACGGTTCCTGACATCCCATCCGAAGGATTTGACGGAAGATATTCTCGGAGTCATGGCGCGCCGCAGTAACATATGCAATCACCTTCATCTTCCGGTACAGTCGGGGTCGGACCGGATTCTTACGGCGATGAACAGAAAATATACCATTTCCGAATACAAGGGACTGATAAACCGTGCACGCGAAATGGTCGGCGGGATCAACATTTCGACCGATCTGATTTTCGGGTTCCCCGGGGAGACCGAGGATGATTTCCGTGCGACCATCGGCCTTATGGAAACGGTCAGGTTCGATTTCGCCTTCATGTACCGTTACTCCGAGCGTGAAGGGACAAAAGCGAGCCTCCTTCCGGACAAGGTTCCCGAAGAAATCCGGATCGAGCGCCTCAAGGAGGCTATCGCCCTCCAGAATTCCATCATGCGCGGCAGAAACAGGGAACATATCGGCTCTGTGTTCGTTGTACTGGTAAAAGGGACAAGCAAGGACAATCACGGCTGGTACGGTTTCACCGAAACAAATATTCCCGTTGTTTTTTACGCCCGTGACGAAACGGTGAACATCGGCTCGTTCGTCAATGTCCGTATAGATGAAACCACGGGAGCCACACTTATGGGTACATGTGTATGAAGGTATTTCCTCTTTATGTCGCGGCTGTTATATTACTTTTTCCATGCAGGACAGGTACTGTTTCCGCGGAAGAAAATCCAGGCGCGCTTCCCCATGACATCATGACGCTCATCAGCGAGGGGAAGTACGATGATGCGCGGATACAGCTCGAGAATTTCCGCCGGAAATACCCCGAAAATCCGTCGGCCATCCTGTACCTTGCACGGCTCGAAAAAGATATGAACAAAGCGAATGCCCTGTTCAAGGAGGTCGAGCTCCTCGCCGATTCGAGTCTTGCTGCCGCGGCTCTGTTCGAGAGGGCGGAGCTGAATTTTGCCTCCGGCGATATTGCGGCGGCGGGGGAGTTGTATGAGTCGATTGTTTCCGGATACCCCCGGAGCAGGCAGTATGCGGAGGCTCTTTACCGGCTGGGATTGATCCGTCTCGTTTCCGGCGCACCCGATGAAGCGAGGATTCATTTCGAGCTCTGCATCGAACAGAATCCCGTTCAATCGCTCGGGGTTCTGGCTGCCGCCGGTATCATGGAATGCCATGTCGCCCTGAAAGAATGGAAGACAGCCATCGAGTCCGCCCTCGATGTGCTCGAACATGATAACGACAGCGCCGTAACGCCGCGCACTCTCGAGGTGATTGCGCTTTCCTGGCATAATCTCGGCAACGAGGAAAATGCCGGGCATTACACGGAGCGGCTTCTCAAAAATTTTCCCGAGAGTTATCAGGCTCATAGTATTCGCGCCCGCGGAAGCAGTATTACCGGTGATCCGGCCATGTTGTTCATGGACGATGACGACCAGCCTGATTCTCTCGTCGTTTCTGCGGATTACGGGGAAATCACGGCGGATGACAGCGTAAGTGTCGATATATCCGTCGATCCTGTGGATGCGGAATTCTCCGTGCAGGCTTCGGCTTTCATGGATAAAAATAACGCTATGAAACTGTTCGGACGTCTGAAAGATGCGAATTTCGATACGCATCTTTCCATGAAAACGGTCGCGGATACCCATTTTTACCTTGTGCAGGTCGGGTACTTCAACACCCGTGACCAGGCGGAGAAAACTGCCGATCAGGTTACGGAGTTTACCGGTATCAAAGCCCATGTGGTCAAGCTGAAATAGGTGCCTCATGTCAGATATAACCCCCGTCATGCAGCAGTACCTCGAAATAAAAAAAGCGCATGATGATGCCATTCTCTTTTTCAGGATGGGTGATTTCTACGAGATGTTCTTCGATGACGCCCGGCTCGCTGCCCGTGAGCTCGGCATCACGCTTACCTCGCGCGAAAAGAACAAAAAAGACCCCGTGCCCATGGCGGGTATTCCCTATCATGCGGTGAACGGCTACATGTCGAAGCTTCTGCGCGCCGGATACAAGGTTGCCATCTGCGAACAGACATCGCTCCCGGGAAAATCGAAAGGCCCGGTGAAACGTGAGGTCGTTCAGGTCGTTTCCCCGGGAACGGCGATGAACGAGGAAATTCTCGAATCGCGCGGAAACAACTATATAGTGTCCCTCGTATTAGAGACAGGGAACACCGGGATAGCGATAGCGGACCTCTCCACAGGGGAATTCAGGGCTGGCGAAATCCCCGGAAACGGTGCATGGCTCGATGAGCTCGAACGTATCGGGCCCGCTGAAATTCTGCTTTCGGAAAACGAGTCGCCCGAAACGGAAACCGCGATCAAATCCCGTCTTGACGGCGTCATGATCACCTACCGTGATGGCTGGACATTCGAGCGGAATTATGCCGAGGACAACATCCGCAATCATCTGAGAGTTGCCGGGCTCAAGGGTTTCGGAATAGAGGACAGCGGCCTTGCGATAGCCGCGGCGGGAGGGATGCTTTCATACCTCGTCGATACCCAGAAGGCTTCGCTCGGCCATATGACCACCATCAAACGCTTTCGTCCCGATGAGACCATGTTCCTCGATGCGCGGACGAGGAGAAACCTCGAACTGACTTCCGCCATCAGCGACGATGTCACCGCGAAGGGCACCCTCTTCGGCGTTATCGATGAAACGTTGACTCCGATGGGCAGCCGTCTGCTCAAGACATGGATAACGAGCCCTCTCCTCGATCCCGATGAAATAAACCGGCGCCTCGATGGTGTCGCGGAGCTGGCAGACGATTCTTCCGCGCGGTCTGAGATTGGTGGTATTCTTTCGACTGTTCATGACGTGGAAAGGCTCATCGGCCGTGTCTGTCTGGAACGTGCCAACCCCCGCGACCTGCTTTCCCTTGCCGAGTCGCTCGAATGTTCGGAACGTTTCCGTGAAGCGCTCGACCGGTTTGGCGCGGGTATCCTGAAGTCGAAAACCTATGATCTCACCGACCTTCGTGAAGTCGCCGCACTGATAACGAATTCCCTTGTCGATGAGCCGCCCATGCTCCTGACCGACGGGGGAATTTTCCGCGACGGTTACAACGCCGAGCTCGATGACCTCCGCAATATCACGCATTCGGGCCGGAAATGGATCGCCGAGCTTCAGGAAAAGGAGCGCCGCCGGACCGGTATATCGAATATGAAAATCAGATATAACAATGTGTTTGGCTATTTCATCGAGGTCTCCAAAGGGAACCTCGACCGCGTACCCGAGGATTACCACCGCAAGCAGACACTGGTTAACGCCGAACGGTTTATCACCCCGGAGCTCAAGGAGTACGAATCGAAAGTGCTCAGCGCCGGTGAACGTATAAGCGAGCTCGAACGCGAGCTTTTTGTCGAGCTGCGGAAAACCGTTGCACTCCGTGTAAAGGAGATTCAGGCATTTTCACAGGCGGTGGCTGTTGTCGATGTCCTTCATGCATTTGCGGAGGTTGCCGCGGAGAGGAAGTATGTCCGCCCCGTTGTCGACACGAGCACGGTCATCGAGATCACGGAGGGCCGTCATCCCGTGGTCGAGACGATTCTCCCCGCCGGGAAATTCGTGTCGAACGACACCCTCATCGACACCGGGAAAGACCAGATTCTTATCATCACGGGACCCAATATGGCAGGAAAATCGACCTATCTGCGGCAGGTCGGACTTATCGTTCTTATGGCGCAGGCGGGATCGTTCGTTCCGGCGGAATCGGCGCATATAGGCGTTGTAGACCGGATTTTCACCCGTGTCGGAGCGTCGGACAACCTCGCCGGCGGGGAGTCGACTTTTCTGGTGGAAATGAACGAAACGGCGAACATCCTCAACAACTGCACGCCGCGAAGCCTCATCCTGTTCGACGAGGTGGGGAGGGGGACTTCAACGTTCGATGGTCTCAGTATCGCCTGGGCAATCGTGGAATATCTCCACCAGGTGAAGCGGTCTGCCGCCCGGACGCTTTTTGCGACCCATTTCCACGAGCTTACCGAGATTGCGCTTATCCTCGAACGGGTTAAAAATTACAATATTTCCGTTACGGAATGGAACGACGAGGTGATTTTCCTGCGGAAAATAGTCGAGGGCGGATCGGATCAGAGCCTCGGCATACAGGTCGCACGGCTGGCGGGACTCCCTTCACAGGTGATTGCCCGCGCAAAGGAGATTCTCGCCAACCTTGAAGCGAACGAGTTCACGGTCAACAACGAGCCGAAAATAGCGGCCGCTCCCCCGGAACAGAAAGGCGCATATCAGCTGAGCCTCTTTGAGCTTCCCGAGCATCCGGTGGTTCAGGAACTCCGTGATCTCGATATCGACAACCTTACCCCGATGCGGGCGCTCCTGCTCCTCGAACAGTTGAAACGAAAAGTGACGTTGAAAGAACGCAAATGAATGAAAACGCGATCATTGATAATATTTAAAAAAAGTATTGTCCGGATAAAATCGTAATAAGTATGTAGGGACAGGGTGTGACCTGTCCTGATAAGTCATATCCGCGAAAATCCGCCTGATTCGTGAAAATCCGTGTTCGATTGATTTTTCTATATCGATCAGGTTCAGTGTATACAGATAAGTCAGGATGAAAACGTGGCGAAAATTAAGGTACTCCCCGATATCGTTGCCAACAAAATTGCCGCCGGCGAGGTCGTCGAACGTCCCGCATCGGTGGTAAAAGAGCTCATCGAAAACGCCGTGGACGCCCATGCCACGTCCATTACTATAGAAATCGAGGACGGCGGCAGACGGCTTATCAGGGTTTCGGACGACGGCGAAGGCATGGGCCGTGACGATGCTCTTCTTGCCCTCGAACGTCACGCCACCTCAAAAATCGAAACCGTGCAGGATATCGAACGTATCATGACCCTCGGTTTCCGCGGTGAAGCGCTTCCTTCCATCGTATCGGTTTCGAGAGCGGTTATCAACACACGGCGGAAAGAGGACATGTTCGGCACCCGGGTTGTCGTCGAAGGAGGCATTCTCAGGAATGTCACCGACATAGGCCGTGACATGGGAACGGATGTCGAGGTTGGAAATCTCTTCTACAATCTTCCCGCACGCCGCAAATTTCTGAAAAGCGAGCAGACCGAGCTCCGGTATATCAGGGGGATCGTGTATGATGCCGCAATCGCATCTCCGGGGTTGAACCTTAAACTGATTGCGGGAGGGAAAGAGGTATTCGCCTACCGGGGTGCCGCCGATCACGGCGAGATGCTCAGGCAGATTTACGGTGATGCGATGGCCGTTCTCATGATCCCGTTCGAATCGCACGAGAACGGTGTGGATATAGAGGGTTTCGCCGGAAAACCGGAGACAGCGCGGACAGCCGGATTCAATCAGGCTGTTATAGTCAATGACCGCCCCGTCCATTCCAAGACCATTTCTCGGGCTGTGCTGGACGGTTATGGTCCGACAATCGCGCGCGGCATGTTTCCGGCGTTCATTCTGTACCTTAAAGTCGATCCCACACGGGTGGATGTGAACATTCATCCTGCAAAGCGCGAGATACGGATATTCCGCGAGTTCACCATTCTTGATACCATTCGCGATACGATAGCCAGAACGCTCCATACCATGGCAGCCGCGCCCGAGATGAGCGTTTCGCCGGTTACGATATACAGTCCTCCGCAGGATCGGTGGCAGAGGGAAGCTCCGAGGTTTCAATCCGCGCCCGGCGGTCCCGGAAGCCGGACTTCTCAGACGGGAATCGTTTTTTCCGAAAGCGACCGTGCGGTTGGTGATGAAACCGCGCCGTTTCCTCTTGTGCGGGATACTATTGCCCCTTATGAGGGCCCCGTGTTCTGGCAGCTCAAGGACAGGTATATCATCACCACAATCAAGGAGGGGGCGATCATTATCGATCAGCATGTCGCCCATGAACGGATACTCTACGAGGAGGTTCTTGACCACCTTACCGGGAAGCCGCCCTCCTCGCAGCAGTTGCTTTTCCCTCTCACCATCGATTTTCCGGCGGCCGATTTCGATATTCTCGTTCCCATGATACCGATTCTCAACCGGATCGGGTTCAGCGTCCGCGAATTCGGCGAGCGTTCGGTTATTGTCGATGCAATTCCCGCGGGAATAGCGCGGTTTGAGGAGGGCGGCCTGTTGTTCGAATTCATCGACGAGATGCGCACTCACGGAAAAATCACATCGGGATACACCGAAAAACTTGCCGCAGCCGTAGCGTGCCGTTCCGCCATAAAAGCCGGTAAACCGCTCAACCAGACTGAAATGCAGTATCTCGTTGACCGCCTCTTTGCGACCAGATCCCCCTTCGCCTGTCCTCATGGCAGGCCGACCATCGTGAAGCTCACACTCGAAGAGCTCGACCGGAGATTCGGACGGTGACCGCCGGAATTCTCGTTATCGTCGGCCCGACCGCTTCCGGGAAGAAAAAACTCGCTCTCCGGGCGGCGGAGCTGTTCAACGGCGAGATTGTCAGCGCCGATTCCCGTAAAGTATACCGTTACCTCGATATCGGGACAGCAAAGCCCACACCCGAAGACCGTGCGGCGGCGCCTCACCATCTCATCGACGTGGTGAATCCCGATGAACCGTTCAGCGCGGGTGAATGGGTACGTCTGGCGTCGGAAGCGGTTACCGGTATCATCTCCCGCGGCAGGCTGCCGATAATTTCGGGAGGAACGGGATTTTATATCCGTGCCTTCCGGGATGGATTGACTGTAGATATAGCCGCAGACACGGAAATCCGTAAAAACCTCGAAAACGAATGCACCGGAAAAGGATTGCATGCCCTCTATCAGACTCTCGCCGGTATAGACCCGGAACGGGCCTCCGAGCTTCACGAGCATGACAGGGTGCGTGTTCTGCGCGCTCTCGAGGTTTATTACACCACCGGGCGTACATTTACGGAGATCAGGAAAAATTCCCGGATAACCGGGGGTGATTACACCTGTTACACCATCGGTGCGGACATCGAGCGTAAAGAGCTTTATCGCCGTATCGATATCCGTGTCGATGCCATGGTTTCGGCTGGCCTTGTGGATGAGCTCAGACGTGTCCTCGACATGGGTTATTCACGGAGCCTGACCGCGTTCGATACTGTCGGGTACAAGGAGTGGTTTCCCTTTCTGGACGGCGTCGAATCCTTTGAGTCCTGTCTGGAAGCGGTGAAACGCGACACACGGCGCTATGCCAAACGTCAGCTCACCTGGTTCCGCTCACAGCCGGAAATATGGTGGACAGGCGTTCTCGATGACGAAAAACTGAGCCTGGCGCTCGAACAGGCAGGCCGGTGGATTGAATCGATACAGTAGACGACGCAAGAATAACAGTGGTAATCCTTTCCCTTTGCCTCTCTGTCTCTTTGTCCCTCTGTTCCTTTTTACCCATTGACACCTGTTCAATGTATTATTATATTTTTCATTGTGTTAAAATGACTGAAAAAATCGTAAACCATGAGTTAAATATGCGCCCGCGACCGGATAAAGATCATTACTATCTCAATATCGCACGGGAAGTTGCCCGTCGCTCGACATGCCTCAGACGGTGGTTCGGGGCGGTGATATTCAAGAACGACCAGATCATTT
>JAJFUH010000178.1 GCA_021372535.1 bacterium | reverse complement strand
GATCTGGCTGCCCATGATTCACGCCATGCAGCATATGTTCGAGACCGGGGTCATGCCGGAGCCGTACGAGAACATTTACGAAAAAACCCAGATGTTCCTCGGGGGATTTTACTCGCACATGGAGAAAAACGGCGCGCCCGTTCCGCTCGAAGCCATACCGCCCGACTGGGAATGCCCCCGCGATCGCAGTCCCATGGACGCGCATCATTACCCGGATGGATTCTTCAGATAAGTCATAAACATGTCCGGCGCCGGAGAACACAGTGTCTTTCTCAAGCGGCGGGTGAATGCCTGCGCTGTAACCGGTAACGGCGAGGGACGAGTTATTTCAGGAGCACGAGCCTGTCGGTTTTTTCGAGCGCGTTTATGCGGAGACGGTAATAATACGTTCCCGATGGCCCTTTCCGTGAATCCCATGCCGCCAGATGAGCGCCGGATTGACGGTAACCATCCGCGAGCACATCGACAACCTGTCCGCTTTCCTTACGGATTTCAAGCCGTACATAGCCGCTCACGGGGAGCCGGTATTCTATCGGCACGAATGGATTGAGCGGATTGGTTCCCGGGAAAGGAAGCGCGAGGACATCGGGCTTTTCTGGCCGTGGAGTATCCTTCGTTCCGCTCACGCGGCTGTAATCGAAGGGTTCATCGACGAGATGGTACTGCGGTTCGGTCTGCCCGTCCCAGTCGCGCTGGAGATAGTAGGTTAAAAGCGGTGTCCGCGGAAAATCGGTGACCGGTGTCAGAACCGCCGTGCCGTTCTGCCAGAGGTATACGGGGATTTTGCGTGGATCGAGGGCATCGGACAGTCCACGCTCGATCGCGAGGTGGAAATATCCGAAGTTGCCCGGCTCGTGACCGCCGAGGTAGTGACCGACTATGTCGGTCCGGAAGATATTTTTGCCGAAGATAACGATATTGCTCATGAAGTCCTGTGCGGTGACGACGGGTTTGCCACCGGAGCTGCCGGTGTTGCCACGGTCGAACGGGTGCGGGCCGTTGTTGCCGCAGTCGCCGTCACGGCCGTAAATGCCCTCGATGATATTGAGGACGGACGGGGTGACCGAAACGTTATCGAGGGTGCGGTGCGACCATGCTTCCTGCCAGCTTCCGCCCTCCTGCCCGGGTCTGTCCCAGCGGGGGATTATGTGTTCGGCGAGGTGACGTTCGTAGTTGCTCTTGACTGTTTCGGGCGCATGCGGCTGAAGGAGTTCCGCGCCTTCGAAGTCATCGTCGATACGGGCGCACAGTCTGCAGAAGGGACGGGCGATCATGCCCTGGAGATTCTTGCTGCACAGGGTCATCCCCATACCGTGCGTCTTGAATTTCGATATGTTGAGCAGCCTGCTTCCGGGGGTGTTTATGGGCTCGAGCTGGGGGATTTTTCTGAAAAAGACGCCATCGGGGACATCGATCCAGTTGTAATCCCTCCCCGGCTCCAGACCGTTGCCGACTTCTCCCTCGATATTCTCCCTGAAGTCTATTCCCGCGCGCGCGGCCATGTCGGGAATGCCATAGGGGCCGAACGACGTGCCCCGGGGATTCTCGCGAAGGTGAATCTGGCTTCCCGATATTCCGAGCTCCTTGAGCGCCTCGAAAACGCCCTCGCCGAAAAAAGGATCGGCAATCGTGCCGATGATATCCTCGAGCGGAAACTGGTCGGCGCCGGTTGTCTTCAGGTTCATCTTCACCGGTATCGATGCGGTGACCGGAATACCGGTTTTGTCGCCGGGAACGAACACGCTCCTGCCGAAGGCGAGCCCGGCATCCAGTTTCGCCGCGGCGTTCATCTTGTTATCGATGCGCGTGGGCATGATGAATACTGCTTCGGGATGATTTTCGATAAACGGGTGGAGCGAAAAATACCCGGATGCCTGACGACGCGACGCACTGACCTGAAACGGTAAACTGCTTCCCAGCGCACAGAGCGCTGCGGTTTTCAGGAAATCTCTTCTATTCGGCACAACGGAATCCTCCATAGCTGGTTCAATAAAGGCCGGAATAAAGTATATATGGGTGCGGAATATTTCAGGCTACAGAGCGCCGCATAATCCGTGAAATCATGGAAAAAAATGGCATATACCCTGTTATACTTCCCTGAAGCCCGTTTGTTGCATGAAAATGTGACAGTGGAGTATGAAATTGAAAGCATATTTATCAATACGCACCATCAGCTTCATCCATGGTAGCCGAAAAGTCCGCACGACCTGTTTTTTACCAGCCGCGGACTGTAAAGTACGGTCGTATGCTGTTGTTGTACCCTTGGCCGTTTTTCATGAAGAATCCCTTCCAGAAGTAAGGGAACGGGCCTCTCTGTGCCATGACATCCGTCCACTCGGCAACGATGAGCCACATGATGAGATCGCCCATCACACCTGTGGTCGGGCACACCCTGCGGTCGAGACCCTTGACCGGGACGACGCCCCAGCTTTCCGGCGAATAGCTGTTGAATGCGACATCGGCCTCTTTGTAGAGCCTTTCCCCCGATGAATCACCGTCCGTGGAGAACGGGCATATGGCGATGACATACGCGCCCTTGCTGCGGCTTTCACGGGCGACTGCCAGCTCTTCGGGATGGTTCGAGGTGTAGGCGCCGATGAGGACGATATCCCCGCTTTTCACCGCAGATGCGGTATAGGGACGTGTGACCATGGGGCCGTTCGCGACACTGCTTGCGTCGGTGACAAGCGCCTTGTTTGCGCCGAACACCCACCATTTCCCACCGCGGACAACAAGGTCCGCCAGATGGCTTCCGACAGCGGCGAATTTGGGACGGTCAGCGCCGACCATGGCCGCCCGCTCGATGCAGGTCTGTAGGTAGAAGCGTGCCCAGCCGCCGCTTTCGGGATTTTTCCCCTTATCAGCCTTGAGTCCCGCCAGCTCTGCCGCGGCCGTCCAGTACACTGCCGCCTGTGCAAGCCCGCCGCCGGGAATAATGGCAAAATCGGGATTCCGTGGAGTGCGGACAAGGCCGTTATACCACGGTACCTGGCTGTCGATCATGGCGTTGACAGTGTCCTCGATGCGGAGGATTTTCCCTTCGTATTCTATCTGGTAACCCTCTTCAGGCGGTGTCTGCGCGAAGGGATAATAATTAACCGTCACACCGACGACACGGATTCCTCGTTTCATTGCCGCGATATTCCCGAGGTTGATCGTATTGGTGATGATCATGTCGTTCGGGCCGAGCTTTGTATAATCCTCGTCCTTAGCGCCGCGTTCGAGGAAAGCGAATACGCCGGGCTGACCGGTACGGTCGAGGGCTGTCTCGGGTATGGGAAAGTGCCCGGAGGTAATCTGCGAGTAGATTGTACCGCCTTTTTTGGTACGTTCGAGGGCGGTTTTCATTTCACGTTCGATAATTTCCGTCTGTGTGTCGTACAGACCGGTGAGGATATTCATTGCCCCGGTATAGTATTGTTCCCAGAACGGGCGGGTTTCCGCCTCAGTGGCATGGGCATTACCATCGCCCGGCATTCTGCTCATAACCGCTCCAAGCCCGCCGGCGAACAGGGAGCCGAAGAAATGGCGGCGTTTCAGTGAGAGAGACATATCGTTTCCTTTCATATACGGTGATACGTCTTATTACAGGGGGATTTTCTTCCAAAATAAGACAAATATATTGACGACCCTACATTTTTTTGGAATATCATATGCATGCAGGAACTTATTGAGGGAAATGTTTTACCGGTATACGTCTACTGAAGGGGTATGCTCCCTTCGATGCCCGTTGTACGGTCATCCCGTCCCGCCATCGGGGGCAGGCCGTTTTCCGGAGAATCGAGGTAGAAGAAGACGACCGATGACCAGTCGTCCGTCCGGTAATAAAAGATGTACTCCTGGTCGTAACCCTCGGGCATGGTGATATCCTTTATGTCCGGCACGGGATCCATATCGAGCAGACGCACGAATTTCGTTCCCGCTTTCCCGACATAAAAGATCGAATGCGCCTTGAAGGGCACCCCTTTTTCCATGAGTGAGAGCGCTGTTTCACGGTGTGTGCAGCCGATCTGCTGCATGGTGACACGGCAGTCCTGATGGAAATAGACGGGATCGGGGATATGGTACCGGTAGAACGCATGGAAACCATGTTCGTTATCGGTGATCAGGCAGCCCTGGTAACGGCTTTTGAATACCGGCATTCCCCATGCGGCGCCCATATAATCCTCGGTGCCCGTTCCCATCATGGTGGGATGCTCACTGTCGCCGTCAAGGTAGATTTTCAGGCCTCCTTCACCCCACCAACCAATGTTGTCGGGCCTTGTGATGACACCGACATGTGCGCCGAGATACCGTCCCTCTCCCTTTACCGGCGGAAGAATTTCATAGTCCTCACCGAGCTTTGTCCATCGTTCACGGCGCCAGTATGCATGGAAATAGAGCGCATTCTCGTCGGGACGGTCGGTGAGATTGATGTCCACATCGTAATAGAACTGGATGAAAGTCGTTTCGGAATCGTTGACCACAACGATGCGCGCCGCTTTTTTAAACGGCATCGGGATATAGCAGTTGAAAGCGTTGCCATTGGGATTTGAAAAGAGCTCGTTGTCGACAGAAACGCCACGGCCGAGTATATGACAGAAGAAATCACCGAGAGGCGCCGAAACCGCCGGAGTCGGGGCATCGTCCCAGAACATTTCGATGCGCAGCGACCTGAGAAGCTCCGGGCTTCTCGGATTCATGGTCATCCAGATGCGGTTTACGATACCCGCTCCGCGAACATCGAGAAGAACCTTCGTTTCTCCCGGCGCGATACTGTCGAATGCATGTCCCTTGGCGCCCTTGTTTTCCAGCCCCGCTTTTCCCTTTTCAGCTGTGGGATTCTCGAAACTTGCCCACCGTGACTGCATGTGCGGCTGCCGTGCATAAAGCTCCGGCCGACCGGTTGAACCATCCCCCTTGTTCCCGCTTCCGGAACAGCCTGACAGGACGGCAAGGATTACAAGGGATATCCATATCGAAAGAACGGTTCCGGTTTTTCCCGGCTGTTTCTCCTTCGCATCATCATATATCACTGGTGGTTCCTCCGTCGTTCCACTGAATGTGTCATGTCTATCTTTTACACAACCGCTCTCTCATAAATTCACCGGTTATCGCTATCATATGATCGATTCGTTCGTGTTCTGCCGCACGGCCGAAATGGGCGATTCTGAACGATATCGGATTCCCCGATGAGTCGGTTCTTTCCCCGTTTCCGACCATCGTGTTATACCGGGCGAGATAAAAACCGCGAAGCTCGCTGCTCGGATTACCGTCCGGCATGATAAATTCCGTAACGACCGGGGAGGCACATGCAGGGTTGGCACCCGGATTGAAACCGAATTCAGCAAATCCTTCAATGAGGCGTTTACCGGCGGCGCGGAAACGCTCCTGACGGTTTTCAAGGCCTTCCCCGATAATCCGGTCGACAATCCAGTCGAGCGCATAGAGCATGGTTGTCGCCCCGGTCTGAAGCTGGGGATGGTAATCGTGCATCTCGACGAATGCCTTTTTCCACCACATGAGATCAAGAATATAGGGTACACGGCGGTTTTTTTGGGCTTTCATATAGTTCCACGCTCTTTGGCCAACCGCCACGGGAGCGAGTCCCGGCGGGAGTTCCAAACACTTCTGCGATGCCCCCGCAACTACATCCGCGCCGGCATTGTCCATATCGATCACGGCGCCCCCGACTCCCGATACCGAGTCGACAAGGAGGAGTGCATCGAACTCGCGCGCTATTTCGCCGATGGGCGGGATCGGATTGAGTACCGCAGTCGAGCTCTCATTATGCGTAAGGTATATGATATTATGATGATTGCGCTTCATTTCCCTGCGGACATCATCGGGATCCACCACATGTCCCCATGGACCGTACACGCACGCATACGGAATCGCGAGGCTGGTCAGATTCCGTTCCGCGTAGGAGCCGAAACTCCCGTTATGCATGAGCAGCACGCTGTCATCGGGCGTACAGAGGCTGGCCAGCATCATGTTGACCGCTGTAGTCCCGCTGCCGCAGGGAATGAAGACATCGCCATCCTCCAGGCCGAATACAGTCTTCATTTTAGTGACCAGTCTATCGAAAAAGGCCGGGAAATCGCCCTCGTAATGAGGAAATACCGGCAAACCGCAACGCCGCAGAACCTCATCGGGCGGATCGATCGGCCCCGGAATCATCAGAAGCGGTTTGTTCATGGTTTCCGCCATACAGTCTCCTTATATGGATTCTATTCAATTCCCAGAATAGTGAAAGCGTCACGGTTCAGAATACTTTCGAGAATTTCACGGGAAATCTTCGGCAGTCCCGTTTTCTCGACGATGTGATTGGCGTTCAGCAGCCCTTTGATGGAATCGGCCACCGATGCGCAGGGATAATCGCTGCCGAAGAAGACTTTTTTCCATGTCCCGTATTCGACGAGCAGCATGAGGGCATTGTAAAATTGCCAGGGACGGTAATAGAGAGCCGAGATGTCCGCATACAGATTCGGTTCCTTGCGGATTGCAGCGACCGTTTCACCGATCCACGGGTGCCCCATGTGCGCCAGAATGATGTTGAGCTCCGGATAGTCGATCGCCACCTGGCTCATATGTACGGGATTGGCATATTCGAGCGGAACCCCGCTCGCAAACGTCGTTGCCATGTGCGTGAGAATCGGAAGCCCGTGACGCTGGGCGTATGCATAAATACGGCGATACCGTTCATCGAGCGGATGGACACCCTGATATATCGGGCCGAGCTTGATTCCTTTGGCGCCCATGTCCTGATGGGTACGCTCGAGCTCCTCCATGAAATTGTTTTCGGAGGGATCGACGCTCGTGAAAAACACCAGCCGTTCGGGCGCCTTGTCCACCTGCGCCTTCACCGAGTCGTTGGGAATATTGTAACCGGTTTTTTTCGCGCGAAGGCCGAAAACAATACATTTGTCAGCCGCCTTTGTTGCTTCGAGGTGTGATTCGCTGGTCATGCCGTGGTCAATGGAGACCCCGCCCGCGCGAATAGCGTCGGCCTCGACCTGGGGACCGAGTTCATGAGGCTGCCAGAAATGGGTATGAACATCGTATATCATCGATTGATTCCTCCTTGTGTTGTAATTTCCGGGATATAAACGATCATGAGATTAACATCGTTTATTCTCAGGGTATATTCACCTGTCCCGGTTTATTAATAATAACGCAAAGCTGTATAGTCATTAAGTAATATAACATATTAAATTACTTAATGTTAGCACTTTTTAAAGTAATTGTTTGTATCTGGCTATTCAATCAGTGCATAAAACGTGCGAATGAAATATTTATAAACGTAAAAGTGTCATTCCCGTGAAAACGGGAATCCATTATACAGTGTTTATGACATGACGATATTGATACTGGATTCCCGGTTCACTTCGTTTCCGGGAATGACAATATTCGTACAATAAACAGAGCTGATCGAATAACCATAGTATTTGGATTGTCAATGCCATTGCAATAAAACATATCCGTGTAATCCGTGTTAATCCGTGGCCAATATAATTGTGTGAATGACCGGATTATACCGAGTTCGCTTATTTCAGTAACCCCGCTTCTGAAAGTACGGTCTCACGGCGTTGTCGTATTCCATGCCTCCGATTTCATGAATACCCTGCCAGAAATAGGGCATTTCCCCGCGGCGCGCCATGTGGTCGGCCCACTGAGCGGTAAGCATCCAGTGAACGAGATTGCCGGTGAGCCCGGTAAGCGGAGATACCTTTTCCGGGAATCCTTCCACGGCGATCACTCCAGCACGTTCATCACAGTATGTGTTGAACGCCTCATCGACCTCTTTGAAGAGACGAACGCCGGATGAGTCACCATCCGTCGAGTACGGGCAGAACGCCACCGTGAAAGCGCCCTTGCTCCGTGCCGTACGGGCGACTTCGATTTCCTGCGGCTGGTTCGACCTCACCGACCCGATAAGCACGATATCGCCATCCCGGACATCGTTGCCGTACCCACGGGCTATCATGGAACCGTTCGCTGCGCCGGCTGCATCCGAAACGAACATGTTTCCGGTGGGCCCGTTTTCAGTCCTGAACGGTTCCCCGTAGACGAAAAGCCGTGCATGCCTGCCAAGCACGAGGTCGGCCCATTTTTCCGCGATACGGTCGATTTTCGGGCGGTCGGAGCCGATCATCTCGAAACGTTCGCAGGCTTTTTCGAGGTACTGTTTTGCCGGTTGTGTGCCCGATCCTTTTCCCTTTGTACCGATCAGGTTCGCCAGCGATGCCGTACATGACCAGTATACGGCATACTGGGCGATTCCGGTCGACGGGCATATTTTAAACCGTGGATTTTGCGGAGCGGAGACGAGGCCGTTCTCCCATGATATCTGACTATCGATGATCATGTCCGAAATCTCTTCGAGCGACAGCACCATTCTCTCCGGATAAAACACGCCCGGAGGAGTCTTTGAAAACTTGAAGTAATTGTTGGTTACACCGGCAATAAAAACACCGCGTTCATGGGCTTTTTTCCAGTCATCGCTTTCTTTGTATAATTCCCCGGTCATGTCCATGTTCACATTATTGGTGAGGAGAAAGTCGCCCTTTTTCATCGCATCGAAGGGGCCCTTCATGAGGGAATAGTACTGAGGCAGCACCCAGGGCTGTCCGGGACGGTCCTGGCTGCCCGCATAAGCGGCAAAATGACCGAAAACGACATTCGAATAGATTGTCCCGCCGCTGCGTTTCAGCTCGTATGCCTTCTCCATGGCCCGGGCGATATTGTCCACCTGTGTGTCCCGGATTCCACTGACGATGTTCATGATCCCGTCATAGTACTGGTCCATGAAAGGTTTTACCTGCGGAGTAAAATCATCCGCAAATCCTGGCAGCGCCCGCGATTCCGGCGCTTGTGTTATCATAGAAGCGCCCGCGGCGAGAGCGGAAACGGAAGTTGTGGAAAGGAACGTCCGCCTCGAAATCCTTTTTGGCATGGTAACACTCCTTGATGCAAGACTTTATTGTTCTGTTGGGATTATATTCATAATGTAAGCAACTTTCGGTTCATATGCCATGGGTGAAGTATCCCACAGCCGGAAATCATTTATTTCCGGGTGTCCGCAGCGGCGGCTTTCATATCGGTGTATCCCTGCGGATTTCTGACGACTGCAAGGATATAGACGATAGCCGCAATCATCATACCCATCGCCAGGGCGAACATGTTCCCGTAAGAAAGGATACCCCGATCGATCAGCCAGCCCATCGCGATGGGAAGAATGACCATGAAGGGAATGACACCGACATTCGTCACGGCGACATAGGTTGATTTGTCCTCGGAAGGACAACAGAAAAGGCACATGTTGGTATATCCGACATTATCGGACATTTCAGATATGCCCGTTATGATAAACGCCGCGAAAACAAGCACCGTACTCCCTGACGGTGCCAGCCAGATCATCGCGGTATAGATAACCGCAATTACCTGAGAGGTAACGAGCATGTATCTGGGTCCATACATATCCGAGATTTTCGTGATGGTAAAACCGGCGAGAGCGAGACCGAGCGCATAGAGCGAGCTGAACCACCCGGCATCGAGCGGATCGAATCCCCGTTCCCGTATTAGATAGACAAGAATGAACGCCATCATGACATAATGCCCGCTCATGAGCCATTTTGCAACAAGAAATTTCGTAAACAGCCGGTCTGTTTTCAGGACGGTGAGGCACTTTCCCAGATATACGCCGAAAGAGGGCTCTGCCTTGATCTGCTCGCTTTCAGGCTCGTTGATCCGGAGCAGAAGAAACGCGATTCCCGTTGAAATGACGAATGTCAGAAGGAAAAGCACGGCATAATTGACCGGTTCGTTAAACGTGTTATTGATGTAATTAATCGCGAATCCCCCGACGAATGTTCCGAGGAACTGCACGGCGAAGAGAATCCCGATAAGATGTCCGAGCCTTTCGGTTGGTGTAATCTTGTAGATGAGGGAAAAGTTCGCGGGCATGAACATGCCGACGAGTGAAACCGCCCAGGCAAAAAGAATAAGGAACAGCCATACTGAAAAAACCGGCATCCGCCCGCCGAAGAATAAAATATGCATTCCGATTATGAGCCATGTCAGGCCTGAGAGAATGATTGCGGATGCCATGAAGCGTTTCTTGATCGGTTTTGTTTCGGTTGCGTAAGCGGCCCAGAGCTGCGGTATCGAAAAGCCTGCCCACAGAATTGCCGTCAGCGAACCGATCTGGGTGACACTGGCGCCGATATACGTGAGATAGGCAACCGGAATTCCCAGATAATACGTCATGGAGCCGTTGACGCTGCCGCCGAATCCGAACATAAATGCAAAGATGTCGTATTTGAAATACTCTTTCATGCTTCCGTGGCTGACCACCTGATTTCCTCGTTTCTTATGGTAATATCACGGTGCGGTCATACAGGTAAATATCATGGATCATTGATGATAGATGCTGAAACAGGTTCAGCATGACAACGTGGTCGTATACACGTCACCCTGAACTCGTTTCAGGGTCTAAACCATAAAAATATAAACGTCTGAATTTTCATATCAACAATCGCAACTTTGTATACCATGAACTTCCGTAAAAGTGTCAAATGCCGAATTTAAAAAGGCCCGGCGGGGATAGTACCGGGCCTTCACTGAGTCCTCTATCATGGATGGCAGAGGAAAATTACTTGACCAGTATCATCTTTACCGTTTGTGACAAATTGCCGTATGTAACCGTGCCGAAGTATACACCGGCCGAAAAATCCGAAGCGTTCCATACAACGCTGTGACTGCCGGCTGTCATGTATCCCTGAGTGATTGTATCTACCTTCTGTCCGGCTGCATTATAAACGTCGATTTTAACGTTCCCCGTTTCGGGAATGGTGAAGGAGATCGTCGTCGACGGATTGAACGGATTCGGTGTATTCTGCGCCACCGAGAAACCGGCGGGAGTGTTTTCATCCACCGAGACGGCAACGGTTATGATACCTTTGATCGAATCATGTCCGACGAAGAACCATCCGAACTGGTCTGTATCGGATGAATAATTGGACGTGTAATAACCGTCGTACGATGAACCGTAATCGATGACCTCGATACCCGATTTGTACCCTGCGGTTTCACTCGCGAACGCATGATACCCGAGACCGGTCCCGTCGGGAGCAAAAAGACCGAACGATACCGCGCCCAGGTCGAATGAGGGAAACACCGAAAACAGGTTTTCATCCATCGCTATGTTGTACTTGTACGGGCCGACATTGTAATCGTTGCAAACCCATGGTTTCGCGGAATCGGCTTCGAAATTATGGTCGCCGGTATAGTCGCCGTTGTCGTTCGCCCACAGTACCGCATCGCCCTCGTCCTCGTACAAAATATCGAACATGAGGTTCATACAGGAGCAGAAGGCGTTCGTCACGACCTTATTGCCCCGGATCTGCCACCCGTTGGGTCCGGCGTTCGACTGGCCGCCAGCCTCGGCGTCCTCGATGCTGATATACCATTCGGATATGTCAAGCCTCTTGATTTCTGTCCCATCGGCGAGATCGACATAGATAACCTCCGATTCGACCCCCGCACCGGACTCGTCACCGTTGACCGTGATCATGAAGTCATCCTTGATGATAATCCCGGGGCCGCTGTCCCATCCCGGAGGCATGGTTTCGGAATACCGGAATTCTCCCTGATCGCCCCATGCTGTCTGGAGAATGGCCTCACCGTTCGGTATCCACTCCCACTTACGGATTACTTTCATGCTTTTGTTGTTTTCGGAACATTTAAAGAAAAAATTGTAGTTACCGGGCAGAAAAGCGAGACCGCCCGCATCATTCCATTCCGACGATGTGCAGGTTTCGATAAGTCCCTTGTCACCCGGATCGTTTCCTACAACCCATTTGATATTGTTGTGCTTCGTTTCGTCGGTACTGCTGTTGTTATCGTGCTGCCCCTGGTATACGATGGGGTTGTTCAGCGCCTTGCCGTCCTGATCTTGCGTCACTATGGTGTTTTTGGCCCATGCATACATTTCGATCTGACGGGACATGGGAATTTTAGCCGATACATTGTCATATGCCCAGATATAATAGGTATAATTTCCCATGGGAACATATTTGCCATCGGAATCCTTGCCGTTCCATGTAATCGTGTTGGACCCGAGACCGAACTGTCTCGGCTGTGAGGCAAACACACAGGTATCGATCTTGTTCACATAATGCCAGCCAAGATAGCCGTTACGGACCTTGTTGACCGATGCCCCCTGATCGCTGGTATAGACCAGCATGACAGCACTTGCAGGTGCCCCGTTCACGGTAACCGGTATTTTCAGTTCCGAACCGTCAAACTGATACAGGATTACAGACGGCGCCGAAAGCTTCATCACTGTCGGGCTGAAATTCACACCGCTTACCTCGGTGACCAGAAGAATCAGAATACCGATAACGATTAACGCCCTTTTCATACTTTTTCCCTTTTCGATTGGTGATCTGACCATGATTTGTTTCAAATATCGTTCTGTCCGGAACACCTCCTTTTCCTATGTGAACACTATACCGGCAGATGCTGAATGAATCTGTCATGTACTTTTACTTTTTCGCCTGTTCGAACAGTTCAGACAGCCTTCCGGCAGGAACGCGAAAACCGTAGTTGTCGATAACCACGAATGTCTCCAGACTGCTGACACCCTCGATGTCGAATATCTGACGGGTTACTTTCGACAGCATTTTCCTCGAGGTAATAACAACGACTGCTATGAGATCATATTTTCCGGTAACACCCATGAGATAGAGAACCGAAGGGATTTTTTTAATTTCGGGGACACATTTGTCCGGGGAGATACTGAGCAGGATTCCCACAACCGTAATATATAAATCCGGAAATTCCTCGATATCCGCGAGCATCTTGCTTTCAAGTTCACCACTCTCGAACATGCGGGACATACGGCGACGGACTGTGGAAGCCGCAATGCCCATTTGCTGAGCAACATCACGGCTTGATGGGTAAATCTGGTTTTCGTGCATTTTCGCTATTTTAAGATCAAGATCGTCCATATGAATCATTTCTCCTTATAATATGAATCATTATAACCTTATATATATGAATAATAGTCAATATTTTTCATGTGTCAAGTTTTTTTTATTCAATATTAATTACTCATGCCTGATGACTGATCCTGTTCATTTTTACCTATGGTTTCATGAGGAGAATGATGCGCCGGAAAAACCCCGGCCGTGTTCTTTTTAGAGAAACGGTTCCGGGTGAGAAATCCCTGTTGCGCCGGGATTGTGTGCAATAAAATGATTGTGTGTTTTTTTGCCGGAAATGATTTTGAACTTGCGGAAAAGTTATGTATTTTCATTCATATGTATAGTACACTGTTTATTGTTTTTTATAAATATACTATAAACAATATCATAGATTTTATCTTCCTTGTCCGCTGTTTATCGCAGCGAATTTTATTGTGTCACTGACAGGTATATGAAGGGTAGATCGTCACATGAAAAACAACAGGATTTCACGCAGGCATGTATTAACAGCCGGGAGCGCCGCGACTGTCGGACTGGCATTGCAGAAGACCGCTGCACACTCTGCTCCGTCAGCCCGGGCCGCAGCAGATAACAAACCCCCCGAATGGAGAAACCGTCAGCCGGGAATGGCATACCGCAGGTTGGGGCGAACGGGATACATGGTTTCGGAGATTGTCATGGGAGGAAACACCATATCTCCCGACAACAACAGGCATGTTGCGCTTGCGGTCGACATGGGCCTCAATTATTTCGATACCTCCCCTGCTTACGGCGGCGGTAAAAGCGAGGAGGGATACGGGGAACTCCTTAAAAAATCCTCGTTCCGGGAAAAAGTATTCGTCAACTCGAAGGTGAGTATTTTTGACAGTAACCGGAGCGATTTTTACTGGAAACTCTATCAGACACTCGATGAAAAAGAGCAGAAAAAGATTCAGAGTGAAGCCGATGAGCTTATCGCGCGCCGCGGAATCAAGGAATCGAGGTACATGGGGCGGTATGGAACATGGCAGCACACCGAGATTCAGAAAGCCTATTTCAGCAATGTAATGGAATCGTATTACGGTGACCGTATCGACCGGAGGAAAGAGTATTATTCGAGAATAATCGATTCGGTCGAAGGGAGCCTGAAACGTCTCAAAACGGATTATCTCGACCTGTTCATGTGTCCCCATGGGGCGAATTCACCCGAAGAGGTTGTCATACCTGAGATTCACGAAGCGCTCGACCGTCTCAAACGTGACGGCAAGATCAGGGCATCCGGCCTTTCGGCGCATACCGATCCCGCGGGGATTCTTCTCACCGCCGTGGAAACGGGTGTGTTCGATGCGGTTATGATAGCCTACAGCATTGTGAACGGCGATTTCAGTTATGCTTCGGTTCGTCATGCAAACGAGCATGGTGTCGGGGTGATCGCGATGAAAGCCGCACGGCCCGTGTATCCCGGAAGCGATAAACTCTTCATCCCGCCGGAACGGCTTGAGAAGCTTGACCGCGTTATCCCGGGCGATATGAAGATTCCCATGAAGGCGTATCTCTGGGCTCTTCAGAATCCGTACCTCACGTGTGTCAACTGCGACATGGTTAATGAGAACCATGTCAGGGATAACCTGACCCTCGCGGGGAAAAAGATCGGGCTCGTTTCTCCGGAAGATCAGAGCGGGTTTACGAATTGAGCCGGTTCATCGGAGGAAATGAAATGGAGATAATCTGCCGAGGCGTTATTATTCATAAAATGCGGTGAAAAACGATAAATCACTATTTCGGTATCACGTATACGGTTAATAAGGAGAACGATATGGAAAACACTCGTTATCGCAGGCGTGATTTTATCAGGCACACCGCTGCTGCAGGAGTGGCGGCTTCGCTGGCCGGAAATACGCTTTTCGCACAGGAACGGAAAAAGTCGGTCCTCATGGTCTGGGGAGGCTGGGAAGGCCACGAACCGAAACAGTGTGTGGATATTTTCGCCCCCTGGCTGGAAAAACAGGGCTTTCAGGTGGAGATATCCAACACGCTCGATTCCTACCTTGATGCGGTAAAAATGAAGTCGTACGATCTGATCGTCCAGTCTTTTACCATGAGCCAGATAACCGGAGAACAGGAAAAGGGGCTGCTCGATGCCGTTCAGGGCGGTGTGGGAATTGCCGGCTGGCACGGCGGGCTGGCCGACTCGTTCAGGCAGAACACGAGCTACCAGTTCATGGTCGGCGGCCAGTGGGTCGCTCATCCCGGGGGAGTCATCGATTACGAAGTCAACATCAAAAAGCATGATGATCCCATAGTCAAGGGCCTGTCGGACTTCAAAATGCATTCCGAGCAGTATTACATGCATGTCGATCCCATCAACGAAGTGCTCGCGACAACGACATTCGGCGGACAGTATGCTCCCTGGATCGATGGTGTCGTTATGCCCGTCGCCTGGAAAAAGATGTACGGGAGCGGCAGGGTGTTTTATTCGTCCCTCGGACATGTGGCGAAGGATTTCGATGTGCCGGAAGCGCTCGAAATCATGAAGCGCGGCATGCTGTGGGCATCTCATTCTTTAAAGGGATGATCGTGACGAAGTGGTAAAGTGGTAAGAAGCTTGTTCACGGTATCAGATGAGGTTTGTCATGAGAAAATTTATCAATGATCCGGTCAACTTTGTCGATGAAATGCTCGAAGGGATTCTCGCGGCTCATCCCGGAAGGCTCACATGTGTCGATGGCAATCTCCGGTGTATCGTCGCCGGAAAACTCAGGGAAGGCAAGGTGGGGCTCGCAACGGGAGGCGGCTCCGGCCATCTGCCGGTATTCCTCGGGTATGTGGGCGATGGCATGCTGGACGGCTGCTCCGTCGGGGGTGTTTTCCAGTCGCCGAGCGCCGATGTCATGTACGAGGTGACAAAAGCGATCAACAAAGGCGCCGGTGTCCTCTACATATTCGGCAATTACGGCGGCGACAGGATGAACTTCGACATGGCTGCCGAGATGGCGGACATGGACGGTATCCGTGTCGGGCAGGTCATTGTGAGCGATGATGTCGCCTCCGCGCCGAAAGGCGGGGAGAACAGGAGGCGGGGTGTCGCCGGGCTCTTTTATGTGTACAAGATCGCCGGAGCGGTCGCTGCCGAAATGGCCGCTCTCGACGAGGTGAAGCGTGTTGCCGAAAAAGTCTGCGCGAATGTCCGGACCATGGGCGTTGCGCTTTCCTCCTGCACGATTCCCGAAGCGGGGAAGCCGACATTCGAGATTGTCGAGGGCGAAATGGAAATCGGCATGGGAATCCACGGCGAGCCGGGCATCAGGAGAGGCCCGATCAGGAGAGCGGACGAGGTTGTAGACGAAATGCTCCGCCGAATCGTCGATGACCTTCCGTTTCAGCGGGGGGACGAGGTCTCCGTGCTGGTCAACAGCCTCGGCGCGACCCCGAAAGAAGAGCTCTACATCATGTACCGCACAGTCCATGCCATGCTGAAAGAACAGGGAATCACCATATACAGGCCATATATCGGGGAATTCGCAACATCCATGGAGATGGCGGGCGCATCGATCACCCTGCTCCGGCTCGATGACGAACTGAAACGGCTGCTCGCGAAACCTGTTCAGACGCCGTTCTTTGAACAGGCTCAGCTGTAAGAGGGGTTGACCATGACTGCACTTGACGGAAACGATATGATTGCCATTCTCGGCGTCCTGAAAGAGAGCATCGCCGCCAGCCGTGACAGGTTGATCGAGCTCGATTCGGCGCTCGGCGACGGCGATCTCGGGATTACCATCACCCGTGGATTCACCGAGATTTGCACGGCTCTGAACGGTTCGGAGGAACATGATGTGGGAAAAATCCTCATTCAGGCGGGCATGGTGCTCGCGAAAACCGCTCCCTCGACGATGGGGACGCTTCTCGCGGGCGGTTTCATGAATGCCGGTAAAGCAATCAGGGGCAGCGAAGAAATCACTCTCGAAGGTCTCCTTCGCTTTTTCGAGGAATTCACCGGCGGCATTTCTGCACGGGGTAAAGCGGTTCCGGGTGATAAAACGATAATCGATGCCCTTACTCCCGCCGTTCAAGAGCTGCGGAACGCTGTAGAAAAGGGCAAATCCCTTGGTGAGGGGCTCGCCGATGCCTGCCGTGCAGCCGAGACCGGCGCGGAGAGTACAATAAATATGGTGGCGAAACACGGGCGACCCTCGTATTACGGCGAAAACTCTGTCGGGAAGGAAGACCCCGGAGCAGCGGTCGGGGTGCTCATCATGAGGGCGTTTGCGGCGTATATGAAACCGTGATTCATGAGTTGGTTACTGCACGGGATTGCGGTTGTCAATGATCGGCGGAATAAACACAGATAAATCAATAATTACTCATGTTATACGCGTTTGGATCCTGAAACGA
>JAJFUH010000177.1 GCA_021372535.1 bacterium | reverse complement strand
AAAAGGCTTTTCTCGGGGTGCCCTTTCCTTGGTTACTTCCTTTGGGCAAGCAAAGGAAGTAACACCTAAAAAAAGTGTTCTTAAAGAATGGGTGCTGGCCGGAACAGCTTCACCTTGCTCCCCCCCAAAAAATCCACGATGACTTTTTTTATGTAATAACACCCTTTGTAGTTTCTGATTTTTCAACCCCATTGAAAAGCCCCGCGGTCACAACCGGTTTTCGGAAAATGAATGGGTGCTGTCCGAGCGAGCCGTAGGCTCGTGAGTTCACACATTCCCGAATAACGGGCAGTGACCGGGGAAAAAGGCTTTTCTCGGGGTGCCCTTTCCTTGGTTACTTCCTTTGGGCAAGCAAAGGAAGTAACATCTAAAGCCTTGAGATAAAGTCTGTAAGCGTGGATATAAGCTGTCAAGGGTTGGCACGAAGTGCCGATTTACATGCCCTTGGCAGCGCCGAAACAACACATTTCGTCATGGGGCTCGTGAAAAAAAATTTTTCACAGCCCTCTCAGGATAATTATCTATAAAAACGTATGAATGCCTGATATAATGATTTTCTTCCCTCTTCTGTTTACGGGAGAGGGATCGCGGGTGAGGGTAATTACTCTCATCTCTGCTTCTCCCCTGCCGGGAAAAGGGAACCAATAATCAATACAAACATCATTTATTTCATTATTTTAAAGGCTTCGAATGGTTAATATCTTCCAGCGCGCCGAGAACGATTTTTTCCTCGCCTTCCAGTATGGTGCGCATGTCGAGCAGCACCTCGTCGTTTCGTATTCTGGCGATGACCGGCGGTTCATGCTGCCTGAGCAGAAAGCTCAGCCGGTCGGGTGAAAGGTTGCCCGCGCGCACTGCCAGTACCCATGTTTTTATCGGAACTGCCGGCATGGACCCGCCGCCGGTCTCGCTTTCGCCTTCGACAACCCGGACATGGAGAGCGCCCGGAACTCCGTCGATTTTCTTTTTGAGCGACAGGGCACGTTTCCTGAGGGTTTCGAGGGGAACGGTCAGCATGCGGTAGGTCGGATGGACTTCGGGCAATCTTTCGGGTTCGAGGAACAGCCGGAGCGTCTGTTCGAGGGCGAGATCGGTCAGCTTGCAGACACGGAGCATGCGGGTCAGGGGGTGCTTCTTTATCGCGGCGATGAGGTCTTTTTTCCCCACAATGATTCCCGCCTGGGGACCGCCGATAAGCTTGTCTCCGCTGAAGCAGACGATATCTGCACCCGCGGCTATGCTCTCCGGGACAGTCGGCTCGTCCGGGAGGCCATACTGCGCCATGTTGACCAGCGCTCCGCAGCCAAGGTCGTCCATAACGAGCACCGGCTGCTTTTTCTTGAGCCGTAACAGATCGCCGATCGGCACCTGTTCCGAAAATCCCACGATCCTGTAGTTGCTCGGGTTGACATGGAGAATCATGCCCGTGTTTTCGGTGAGCGCGCGCTCGTAATCGTAGAGATGGGTCTTGTTGGTCGTGCCGACCTCGACCATGACCGCGCCGCTGTGACGGATACAGTCGGGCAGACGGTATGAACCGCCGATCTCGATGAGCTGTCCGCGCGAGATGATGACTTCCTTCCCCGCGCAGAGCGCCGCAAGGATGAGGAGCGTTGCCGCGGCATTGTTGTTCACGACCATGGCCGCTTCGGCGCCGGTAAGCCTCTGAAGAAGACGCTCGGTCATGAAGTTCCGTTTGCCCCGTTTCCCCGTTTCGAGGTCGATCTGCATGTTGCAGCAGCGGTCGAGGCCTGCAAGGGCATTTGCTGCCCGCTTTGGAAGCACCGCCCTCCCGAGACCGGTATGGAGAATGATGCCGGTTGCGTTGACTACGGGCCGAAGGCGTTCGGACTCGCTCCCGGCGAGTGCCGCGCGAATTTCTTCCGCTATATCGCCGGTTCCGGGGAGTTCCTGGTCCTGAGCAGCCCGATTCCTGAGACGGTCGAGCACACCGTGTATGGCGTCCAGAACCGCGGGACGGGAATATTCCACGATCATTGCCCTGATCGCGGGTTCTTCCAGAAGCGCGGAAACGGAGACAAGACGACTTCGCGGATCGTCATGACCGGTTGTTTTATTGACTTTTTTACCCATGGCGTTTCAAACTGGCGGAGGTGAATGGGAGTCGAACCCACCCGTCACTGTTAAGTGGCACGACGGTTTTGAAGACCGTGAGGACCACCGGGTCCCCTTCACCTCCACCCCTCATGATGAGATATATGTTTTCCCACATCCGATTGTTTCACTCAAACTCCTTGCAGGCCGATGAGCGCCGCGCCGAGGGCGACAACGAACTCGGGCCGTTCGGGAACCACCAGTTCGCATGACAGCTCGTCGCGAAGCAAGGCGCCGATACCGGGATTATTCGCGACACCTCCCGCAAACAGAATCCTGCCGCCGACCGTAATACGGGACGCCATGGCCGCAACGCGACGAACTGTCGCCATATGAAGGCCCAGGGCGATACGGCGTCTGTCCTCTCCGCGCATGATGAGCGACACAACTTCCGATTCGGCGAACACGGTGCACATGCTGTTGACATGCACCGGCATGTCTGCGCTCAGCGCTTCTTCGCCAAAATTTTCAATTGTGTAACCGAGAGCCGAGGCCATCACCTCGAGGAATCGCCCCGTACCCGCCGCGCACCGGTCGTTCATCTCGAATCTGCCGAAGCCGCCGTTTTTACCGAGCTCGATGGCTTTCGTATCCTGCCCGCCGATATCGATCACGCTGTCACAGTCCGGGCAGAGGTGCCGGGCTCCGCGCGCGCATGCCTTTATCTCGGTCACTGCCCCGCAGGAAAACGGCGCCTGCACAAGCTTCCGCCCATATCCGGTGGCTACGACGATATCTCCATTAAGCCCTCGCATCACCGCGCTCAGTTCCACGAGCGGATTGTGACCGGTGTCGAACATCTCGGCATCGGTGACTGTTCCTCCGCAGATGCGTACTATTTTGGTCATGCGGGAACCGATATCGATACCGATGGCCGACTTCGTGTGTACAGACATCGGTTCAGCCTTTCACGCTTTCGAGCAGAGCCTCGATGCGCGTGCGTAGTTGTCCCTCATCCTCTTCGCCGTAGTCGGTTTCGATGACAATCGACGGAATACCGGCCTTTTTGAGCGCACCGGATACACGGACAGCCTCGATATTGTACGTGTGGCAATACTGGAGAATATACTGCACAACGGCGTCGACGTGGTAGTTTTTTACGAGCTCCACGATATGGTCGATACGCTCGGTGTTGGGAGTGAAGCATGAGCAGTCGATGGAGAAGTACCGTTCCGCAAGGGCTTCTATCTGCTCATCCACTGTCCCGCCGCCCTCGTCCACGAGATGCTCGAAGTAGCGCGTGCCGGTGCAGCTTTCATCGCATACCACAGCGCCGCCCGAGGTTTCGACAATGTGATGAACCTTCCAGTTGCCCATGACGCTCGGGCTGCCTGCCACAAGGAACCGCGCCGCTCCCGGAGTAAAGGGGGAGACATTATTCTTGACACGCTCCTGCAGCTCGTGGATGAGCACTTCGAGCTTCGTGCAGAAACGTTCGGGCTCATCGAAGAGCGCCACCTGCATCACGACAAGCGCGTCCTTTCCGCTGATTGGCGGTTCCGGGAGCATGCGGAGTTCATTTAACTGTTTGAGGAGCAGGCGCTTACGGTTCATGAGGCGTATTTTATCCTTGAGCACGCCGTATTCTATGGTATTTCCGGTCAGTTTCTCGATACGGTCCCTGAAAGCGCGAACTTCCTGCAGCCAGAGGCTTTTCCCCTGCTCCGTCTTCTTCTGCGGTATCTCGATCACATGAAAATTGACCCGCTGTGACAGTATATCCCAGGTTTTCTTCTTCGCGTCGCATGTTGTCTCCCCCACCGCCATGTCCTTGATGGGAGCAAATGGACAGGTCTTGGAAAAAGCGAGACCGAGGGTCGATTTAACGAGCGGGCAGATATCGCGGGGAAACATCTTCTCGGCGTAAGGGATCGAAAAGGCTGTTCCGCCGCAGAGCGCCACGGGGATTGCGTTTGCGGCAAGGATGAGCTCATCGGGAACGTAGATGCAGAAAGTCCCGATCATTTTCGCGCCCTGACGTTTTGCGTCCACAATCTCCTGGATACGGCCGCCGTGGGATTCATGAACGGCCTCGTCGAAGTAGCCCATACCCCTGGGCCGGTTTTTCTGGCTCATGATGATCTCGCCGTACCGTGCGCCGAGAGAATCGACAAGTTTCTCGTGAAGCGGCACATCGAGCCCGAGATCGGTCCATAACTGTGTGTGTTGATTCATAACAAGCTCCTGTTTTTTACTGCTCCCGTCAAAACTGCTTTTGCGGGAAAATACACATTACAGATGGTTGTTTGTAGTTTGGAACCCCTGATAAAAAAAGGGAACTGCGCTCATCTTTTACCTAATTGTACCCGTAGACTGCTCAAAAGTCAAGTAGTAAATGAAGTATTCGAGAAAAAATTCTCGGAGCTCTGTTCCGGGGAGGCTTTTTTATCTCTCTGCCTTCCGGGAGCGACGACGAGCAGAAGGAAACAGAGTTGGTCATGCAGTCAAAGGAAGCCGGAACCGGGATTGCCTCGATTATTGAAGGATTACCCGGATTTCTATCATCGTGGCCATCCGTTTTTAATCCCGAAAATCCAGGTTCATGTTTTTTTGGGAATGACAACAGGCAGAATGGATAATATCATCACACGGGAAAGCTGGAACCGGGATTACCTCGATTATACATGATTACCCGGATTTCTATCATCGTGGCCATCCGTTTTTAATCCTGTAAATCCCGGTTCAAGAGGCAGGAGGGTCTGCCTTTAATCCCTCAACTGATGAATTATCACCTCATATTCGTTATACAATTGAGAATTTATTTGCATAAAAGGAACAGTTACTATATTATTATGATGCATGACACTGTTTATTCTTCTGGCGGGGGACATATGGTCGATGAATTTTTCACGGTTACGGAAGCGGCAGAAAAACTCGGGGTATCGCCGAGAACGATCCAGCGCTACTGCAAACAGGGCCGTTTGAATCATAAGTGGATCAGCGGCAAACGTCACAAGGAACTCCGGATTCTCCCACCCATTTCCCTTGATAAGCTTCCCGGAGTGAAGCGCAGGAGCCCGCTGAATGTGGCGGATTATGTAACGAGGAAAGATTTTGACGATATCACCGCCCGCCTCGACCGTGAGATACTCAAAAAAGACATCCGCATCGATGAGCTGAAACAGGAAATCATCATGCTGAAATCCATGCTCGGCGATGGCGATTCCGGTGATGGCGGCGACGATTCCCTTCCGAAAATCCGGGACAGCCGTCTCCTCAAGGCAGCGGAATCACTCGTTCATGAATTCGAAAAGGTCCGCCCGGCCGAGAGGAAGCTCATTCTCAAGATCGCATCGACACTCAGGACGCACGATCTGTTTCTTAAAAAGATGGGCATGGCAGAAAATCCTGAAGATTCCTGATGCGTCTCCGCTCCACGGCTGCGTTTACCACGGCTTCCCGATTACATTATTGCTTCGGTGATTAAACAATGACATCGGATGACGTCATGCCGGACTTGTTTCGGCATCTATCCCAAGTATTGGTATCATTAACATTATTATTCGACGGAGTAATAATAAGGCTTGGCTTATCTACTGCCTGTTTCGGCAGGCAGTGTTCAAGCGTTTTCCCCCGATTATTCGATTACATTCATGAGGCAGTGCGGTCCGCCCTTGAATGCCTGTGCGGGCGAGGGTACGGTTATGACTGTGTAACCGAGCGATTCGAAACGGGCGATGTTTCCGCTCACTATCTCGCTGTCGGTCTGAACCGGCTGATCCGAAAACACCGGCATGAGCAGAGTTTTCCCACCGGTATCCGCGTTGATGAAGGGAATTGCATTGGCGTAGTATTCGTAGCGGAGAATATTGTCGATGGATGTATCGATGTCGATGAGCCGGTAACCAAGATCAGTCAATACCGTACGCACCTCTTCCAGATACGCCGCAGCTTCCCTGATACGCGCCAGGGCTTTCGGATTCTGCGGATACTCTCCGACAGGTTTTGTGATCCCCGCAACGCCGTCATCGAGGAAAACGACCGCCTGATCGAGATGGTACAGGAGTGTCGGCTGCGGGATGTCCTGTGCGCTGATAATTATGACATCGTCGACATCGAACGTGTTTCGGATGACATCCGTAAACGCCGATTCCGGAACCACACAGTCACGGAATGAATCGTTTATCTTCCGGGTGTCTCTGACATTGTCCCGTCCGCACAGGGCGATCCGCCTGCCGCCGCTTTCTCCGAACAGAATGTTTCCCCCGGTAAAAGCGATGGGAAGCCTTGCAACATCCATTTCCGTCGAGGAAAGACTGTTGACGAACTCGTTGTCGCCTGTCGGGTTACGGTCGGTATCGCTGGCGGCGGTCCAGAAGCATACGTGCACCTGCGGGACAAAGAGCCGCAGTGTCCCGCCGGGCAGTATCCCGACCTCGAAAAGGTCCTGCGCCCACCGTGTCCCCTGCTGCACCGCCAGGGGTTTCTTCAATTGTTCACGGGCGAGGTTATCCCTTCCCTGTGCAAGAAAATGAAAGAATCCGTGATCACGGATATCGGGCTCGAAGGTGACCAGCTCTGTCCGTGCGCCCCAGGGAGCGTTTTTCAACTCCTCCGAGACCGCTGTCACACTGCTCCAAGGAAGGAGCACAACAATCCGTGCATATCCGGGAAGGCTGTCGAGCAGGTCACGCTGCATTTCGAGCGTCGTATTTCCGTTCGCAAGGGAGACCGCCACCTTTTTCATTGTTCGCCTGTATTCCGGTATGACCGTACACTTCACCGTGTTCCTGAGAGCATGTTCAGGCTTGTCACCGGAACAGGTATTCAGCACTACCGGTATACACAAAGCGCCGAGTAGCAGGATAAATCTCGCGTGGTATTTATAAACGGATAAAAAACTGGCCATCCCTAAAAATCCACGATAAATTGTATTGTAATACGTTGATTATAAATAGAATATAGACCATTAAAAGCGTGGTGTAAAATTCTACGTGTCTGAATTTTGGCTGTCAAGGGGCGGCACAAAGTGCCGATCCCCGATTAATGATTCGGGAACAAGCTTACATGCCCTTGACAGCAACAAAACAATATATTTCATTATCGGGCGCGTGAAAAAGACACTTTTTTACCGCCCGCTTAAAGACTGTGAATTTATAAACCCCATTGAAAAGCCCCGCGGTCACAAGCGTTTTTCGGAAAAAGAATGGGTGCTGTCCGAGCGAGCCGAAGGCTCGTGAGTTCACACATTCCCGAAAAACGGGCCGTGACCGTGGAAAAAGGCTTTTCGCGGGGTGCCCTTTCCTTGGTTACTTCCTTTGGGCACGCAAAGGAAGTAACATATAAAAAAAGTGTTCTTAAAAAAATGGAGGATGGCCATGATAAAAAAACGCGTTGCCATGCGGGGACCTCGACCGTAACT
>JAJFUH010000176.1 GCA_021372535.1 bacterium | reverse complement strand
CACAACAGCGCTTCAGTCCGAAGCGAGCGTTTCATATACAAGAGGATTATCACCGTACAATGTATCCATATCATCGATGGCGACCAGCTCGAACCGCTCATGTTTAATCCGTCGCTGTGAAGCGGCGGTTGAGCGCGCCTTGATCCCTTTTTCCTCGCGTGTTTCCGGTGTGCGATAGTGATGAAATCCAAAATTCGGTCCGATAAAAACACTTCCTGCGGATTCCTTGTTTTTCCGGGCAACAATGACAAACATCCAGAAGAATGATGAAGGATTGTCTGCCGAGTGGACGAGTCCCGAGCGTTCGCGGTCAGGTGCAAGGCCGAAATTTTCGAGTGAACGAACAATGGCATCAAACTGCCTGACCGTTCCGACCGACCCTGCCGGCAGCGTTATAACCGCACGACCGCCCGGGTGAAGAACACGGTTCAGGCTGTTGAAAAACCTGACGATATCGGACTGTTCTTTGAGGTGATGGCATACGAGCCCGCACACCACCGTGTCGAATACGCTCTCAAACGGCCAGTCACGGGTCATATCTGCTGTGATATATCTGTTGTGCCTCCCCGTGAAGGAGTCCACAAGGCCGGCTGTTTTCAGCAAGTCAGGGAAAAGATCGAATCCGGAAACCCCGTCAAGCCCGAGGATTCCGGCGGTAACTCCCACTGCACATCCCACATCGAGAGTGTTTCCGCGGAGGATATCGTTCACGGTTTCGCCGAGTAAGGTTTTAAGGGCTTCTGCTGCGCATGCCTGGTATCCTCTGCCGTGATCGACACCCTGTGTCAGGTAAAGATAGGCATACTGTTTACCGAGCCCTTTTTTGCGGCTTATCAGGGACAGGGCCTTTCGGGGCGCAAGTGCTTTAATGTCGCCGATAATGCCGGGAAACGTTCTGTTCCGATAGGGCGCCGGAATAGTATCGTGAATAATGGATGCGGCTTTACTGCATGCATCGTACCAGTCGTTTGATGCGTGTTTTATTGTATTCCCCGTATGGTTTTTACGATTCAGAATCACCCCTGTTTATTATGACTTATACCAAGCAGGACACTGAAATTTAAGTTGGCATAATTTGCAGTGATTGCCACGTTGCGGTTCATACCTTCTGTCATTAAGGTCTTTAAATACTTTATCAAGCATTTCGTTAGTCTTCGCCATGAATGTATCATCATAACGAAGTGAAATTGTCAGTGCCGGGTTAAAGATCGGAACAATCTCTACCATTTGTATTGGAAAAAAACTCTGTGCACAAAAGCCCAATGCACCTGCTCTCGCCTGAAGTTCGTACTGCCGTTTTTTTGTCTCAATATCCGTAGAAGTTTTCCACTCTTTTAAAACAATTACACCATCCCGTTGCTCGATGACGGCATCAACTACCCCGTCAATCTGTCCGGATCCATCGTGCAAGTATCTATACCTCGATTCTATTGATAGAACCTTCTGTGAGGTTTCTGAAATTGTTTCAATTATTTCTTTGTAGGATTGTTTCATCTTTTCGATATCTTTACAAGGTAATTTCCGTAATGGTGAATCTCCATCCTGTAGACCCCGCTTGAAACAATTATTAATTGATGTTTTATCTGTTTTTATACCTGCTCGAAGGTAATATTCAAGTGCTTTGTGCATTCTTGATCCGATGCTCTGCGGAATAGACCATTTAGGGAGAAACCGTCCTTCGTGATATGCAGCAAATTTTAAGGGGCATTGTTCGTAGAGGTCGAGATCAGTCGCTGCAATTATCGGAGGTGTTGTCGGTTTCGAATATGCTTTAATCTTTGGGCGAACATTTGTTGTTCTGTCATCCCTGATAGGTATAAGATTATCACCCAATGCGCTAAGTATTTCAATGGGTTTCTGAATTGTATGAACAATAATCAAAATATCTCTCGCTCGTGTTGCGCCAACATAAGCGAGTCGGTAGTCTTCCGTATCTACGGGATTAGGGAAAGCTTTTCCAAATTTCATTAAAATAACAATCGGGAATTCCAGTCCCTTCGCGGCATGGATGGTCATTACCTGGATTGCATTCTGTTTGCTAATAACAGCATTGGTAACAGAAACTTCTCTATCTTGAGTATTTTTCAATGCTGGCCAAGCTTCAATGAATGTAAACGCTTGTGGTGGCAGCGTGCTGTCTATGGCTTCAGATGCTGTAGCAAGTGGTCGAATTGAACGAAGGTCAAAAAAAATTTTTGAGATGAGAGAGCGAGAGACCAGATTTTGTATGTCCGGATGTTTATAGAGATTATTCAGAGCGTTTCCCGGTTTCCATGCGGGTAGAGTACCGATTATTCCTTCCATTGCACTATCTGCCCGTGAAGAATAGTATTGTTTATTGAATTTATTATATGTTTTATCCTCAATTTCATTTCTTGTTCTTGAATCTAATTTACTTGAGAGTAAGGCAATGTCACTTTGTTTAATTTTGGGGTTTGATTTCAAATACCTTTTGATAAATAGAAGTGCCTGTTCGAGTGTGGCAGTATAGACCGGATGTCTAACATTATCAACAGATTCTTGATCCCTTTTTGAAATTAATAACTTGAGCATTCCATTTGTCTCTATACTTGGAATCTTCTTGCTAAGCAAATGGTAAGCACAATTCAAAATTGCTTGCGTAGAGCGCCAGTTCTCAGTCAAGTAATACTTCTTGGCTCTCGTTACCTTGATGAACCAAAGCATATTCTCTGACCCTGCACCCCGCCATTCATATATTTGCTGGCAAGGATCTCCGACTACCCAGATATTCCGTCGCTTTCCTGATAGCAGAAGAAGTATTTCGGCTTGAATATCACTGACGTCTTGAAATTCATCTACAAGTATAGCGTCAGATTCTGATACAAGCTCTTCGGAAAACTCCTTGTATTGTTTCAAGCAAAGTAGAAAATCTTTATTCATCAGGTCGTAATCAGTTGCCGTCAACTCTTTCAACTTTTTGTAATATCTCTTCGCTGTCAGTTTCAAGTCATTAAGATTGGGCATACTGAACCATGAATAGTAATGAGACCTATTTTTCAGTTCATCAAGCTTGCTTTGAATTAAGCAATAGATTTTTTGCTTTTCTTGTCTGTTGGCCATTTCTGCTCGGATGCTTTTCTCCAGCAAACTGACGAGACCTGCCTTATCTGCTTTTTCAGTCCAAATATTTCTTGAGCAAGTGCTTTTATTGCCGAATTCTTCCCACGCGCAGTGAAACAATAGAACTCGCTGGTTGGGTTCTCCAATTAACTGTGCAGAACGCATCAATTCCCGATGCATTGCTTTGCATGCAAAATCCCAAATTAAAGCATCTATTGTTGAGATTCTTAATTGCTGTGCAACTTTGCCAAGGTGTTGGAAAGCCCGGTCGTAGAGTTCAGCAGTAGCTTTACGCGTGAAAGTAGTTATAATGATACGGTTAGGGGCAATGTTTTGATGGTCAACCAAAAAAAATATGCGATAGACGAGCGCGGTTGTTTTTCCAGTTCCAGCACCAGCCACGACACAAGCTGGTCCTTGTGAATGTAAAACGGCACTGTTCTGTTCTTCTGTTAAATTGATCATTTTAAGGCAACTATCTTTCGCGATACATCATTTCATATAAACTGCAACTAGCAATTAATCCACTATATTGCTTTTATATAAATACAGAGTGTATCGAAAAATAAGATGTATGATGATAAGTTTTATTACATTTTCCGGATAACGCCGACAACTTTTCCGCCGATACGGAACGACGGGTCGGTGTTTCTGACAGTAATAGGCTGCAGTGCATCATTTTCAGGAACAAGCCTGATAATGTTGCCGTCACAGTAGATTCGCTTGACCGTCGCCTCGTCTTCCAGGAATGCGACGCCTATTTCACCGGGCTCGATTATCTGCTGCATTCTCACGATGACATAATCTCCATCGAAAATACCGGCTTTAATCATGCTTTCACCTTTGACGCGGAGCATGAAAATTTCGTCAGATGAACCATACACATCGTGCATGTTGAAATAGCCTTCGAGGTTTTCCTGGGCGAGAAGCGGCGCCCCGGCAGCGACATTGCCGATGATGGGGAAGCCGTCACGTCTTCCGACAATATCGAGCGCCCGTGCCCGTGATGATTCACGTTTCAAATACCCTTTACGGATGAGCGCCTTGATGTGATTGTTGACTCCGTTAGGCGATTTAATGTCAAATTGTGCCTGGATTTCAGGAATAGTCGGCGGATACCCGTACTCGATCGCAAACTCTTTGATGAATGAAAGAATCGAAGCCTGACGTTTGGTGAGATTTTTCGACATCACTTACTCCTTGAATGTATTGGTTAATAATGAATATATACAGGCTGACTTTTATAGTGTGTAATTGATTATACCGCAAAAATAAGTGTATTCTATTATACTGTCAAGTATTATTTTTATATATAATGAACATTTTTCAATCTGATGCTTTCGTGATTAATATTTCTGTGAATAAATAATGTTGCCATTACCCGGAATAGATGCCGAAACGAGTTCGGCATGACGTTAACCGATGTCACTGTTTAAGTGTCGATGCAATAATTTTGAAAAGATATTGTATATGAATTTTTGAGAGGTTATATTACAGTAAATACTTATGTTGTAAAAAAAGAACGAAACTGCGCGGGGAGCCGTGGGTGATTAAGGAGAAATTCAGTCTGGAGAATAAGAGGGGCATTATTACCGGGGCATCTCGCGGTCTCGGCAGAGGTATGGCCGAAGGACTGGTCGAAATGGGAGCGGACCTGGTTATTGCTGCCCGTGACAAAGACAGGCTGGAGAAGGCCGCCCAGGAACTGAGAGTTTATGGAACGAGAGTCATACCGGTTGTGACCGATGTCAGTAATGACGATGAGGTCAAGCGTCTCGTTGATACGGCTCGTTCGGAATTGGGCGGTATCGACTTTCTTTTCTGCAATGCAGGAATCGTACGGCGCGGTGTTTCGCATGAACATTCAATGGAAGATTTCGATGATGTATTTAGGATCAATGTCCGCTCGGTTTTTCTCCTGTCGCAGCTTGCTGCACGTGTCATGATCGAACAGGGCCGCGGCGGGTCGATTGTTCTGACCGACTCGGTGCTTTCAGTGCACGGCAGCCTCAATGTTCCCGGTTATGCATCTTCCAAAGGGGCGATTAACATGCTCGTGCGGGCGCTTGCCAATGACTGGGGGCCGTACGGAATCCGTGTCAACGGCATCGGTCCCGGCTTCAGTGAAACGGATATGACCGAGGGCGTCCGCAATTCGCCCGAACGGTACGGATACCTTACAAGCAGGATGGCGCTCGGGCGTTGGGGGAAACCCGAGGATTTCGCCGGAGCTGCCGTATACCTTGCAAGCGATGCCTCAGGATATATGACCGGAACGACGCTCTATATTGATGGCGGGTTTCTGGCGATGTAAGATGTTTTTGCCTTGTTTGGATATATGTGTATCATTTGCTTAACGTTGATTTTTTGTGTAAATCGTGTATTTTTCGGTATAAGAAGCGGACCCGGTTGAAACGGGTTATAATTTCTGTTCATAATAGTCTTGTGGTTTCTTTTTTTACGGAGGTCTGTTCATGAAAACGTATGATGGGGTTACATATGATTTTTCCGGTAAAGTTGCTGTTATCACCGGAGCTTCCTCGGGTATTTTCCGGGAAGTGGCAAAGGGCTATGGAGAAGCGGGCGCTGCTGTGGCGATAGTCGATGTGAACATGAAGGGCGCCGAAGAGACAAAAAAAGCCATCGAAGCACAGGGCGGAACCTCACGGGTCTATAACTGTGATGTCTCGAAAGTGCCGGTTATTGCGGATACTGTGGTACAGATTATCAAGGATTTCGGAAAGATCGATGTTCTCATTAACGGCGCCGGCGTGCTGTTCCGTTCCAAATCGGAGGAATTTCCCGAGGATAAATGGGATTTTGTCATGAATATTCAGGCAAAGGGCACCTTTTTCATGTGCCGCGAGGTTGGCCGTCACATGCTCGAACGCGGACAGGGAGGGAAAATAATCAACACCTCCAGCATGCTTGCATGGTCGGGCGGCTATTTTGTGCCCTCGTATGCTGCGGCAAAAGCGGCGATAACGCAGTTCACCAAATCGCTCTGCAACGAGTGGGCGCCCCGTGGTATCAATGTCAATGCCGTCGCCCCCGGATATATTCTCACCGATATTACCCGTCCCATCCATGACGATCCCGAAAGAAACCGTTCTATCCTTGACCGGCTTCCCGTGGGGCGGTGGGGGAATCCTGCAGACCTGGTCGGGCCGTTTCTCTTTCTCGGCTCGGGAGCGGCTGACTATATTCATGGCACGATTCTGCCCGTCGACGGCGGCTGGCTCGCCCGTTAACCGTTACATGTACAAAAAACAGCGGATTCCCTGTTTATGGAGATTCCGCCTGTGTCAACATGGTATTGCCGGAGATGAGGGACAAGATGAATCACATCGTTCGAAAAGAGTTTATAGCAGACGCGCTCAAGGGGAAAATAACCATTGATTCCCTCCGGAATTCACTCGCCGGAGAACGTGATATTGTGCCGGAATCGATTTCGCTCGAGGGCGGACGGCTGTTCATGCTTGCCGAGCCTGAAGGCAGGCCTGCCCTTGTCGTCGCATCGTGTGATCAGGAGACACTTTCCGGATTTTCAGGCGAAGCGATGTCGGTGCAGGAGTGCGGCGAGCCTTTCTATGTCGTAATCTGCCCGCTCGATCACGGTAATGCCGCCCGTCTCCGTGAAACGCTTCCCCGGACTGCACCCTCGGTGCTCGATTGCAGGGAATCCTTTGGAACCGGCGACCGTATCAGCGGCAGCGCGTCTGCAACACCGGGTCACATCGCCGCTCTCGCAAACACCGGTCTCACACCGGTGCTTGCCCAGCAGTCAGTCCGCGAGAATCACAAAACGGGTCGGACATTCGAGCAGGTCATGGACGATGTCACCTGGTCGGTATTCAGAACCGGATACCATCGTCCCTGGGGATCGGACGCCGACCATCTCAAGACTATGGACGCCATCGGAGAGGCAGTTCGCGCCGGCTTTACCATGTATACCCTCGACCCGTCGGATCTGATCGACAATGACGCCGATACCGATTCCGATGAAGTGATTGCACGAAAATTGCGGACTCTTTTTCCCGATGAAAAGGGCGCGGACGCTTTTATCTCGCGGTATGAGCGCGCGGACGGTGCTTCCCGGACAGCGGTGGCGCGGTCTGCGGTCAAGTATCTCGGAGCGGTTCGTCACGCGGTAAAAGCGTACAACCGTCTCAGGGAGCTGCGCGGCGGTTCGGGATTCAACTTCGAGCTCTCCATTGACGAGACCAGGACAACCACCTCCGGCCTCGATCACCGTATTATTGCCACAGAGTGCGTCCGCGAGGGTATACAGCTCTTCAGCCTTGCCCCACGGTTCGAGGGAGCTTTCGAAAAGGGCATCGATTACCGCGGTTCACTCGATGGTTTCCGTCGTTCCATAGAAACACACGCAGCACTGGCCCGCGAGCTGGGAGGCTACCGTCTCAGCCTGCACTCCGGTTCCGACAAGTTCAGCATTTACCCCATCTTCGGCGAGGTAACCGACGGTTTATACCATGTCAAGACCGCAGGGACATCCTATCTCGAAGCGGTTAAGGTCGCCGCGCGCACCGATATCGCATTTTTCCGACGGATTCTCGACCTTTCCCTCGAGACCTTCGCGGAGAATGTCAAAAGCTACGAAATCTCCGCCAATCCCGCGAATGTTCCAGTCTCGCAGGGCCTGTCACCGGATGAAGCCGTCCGCCAGATAACTGTCAATCCCGATATGCGTCAGGTGCTCCATATCGCGTTCGGTGTTGTGCTCCAGACGATGGGCGATGAGCTGAGGCTGATGCTCGGCAGGGAAAAGGCAGTCTATAAGGATTTTCTGGTAACCCATATCGGGAAGCATGTGAAGATGCTGAAGAGGTGGGGTAAAACGAGTTAATCCGGTTATTAATGCGATCAAGGCGTATAAAACGAACCAGCCGCACCTCGTATTATGTATCCTCTTAACAATCAGTAAAATACGGGATAAGGTATTTAAGATTTTAATCAAAAGAATTCCTCGGAGTTCTGCTCCGGGGTAACAATGCTTTGGTTTTTAGAAATTCCGGTGGTATGAAGTACCAGGAAGGTGGCGTAATATCTCGCAGCTCTGCTGCGATGATAGTTGATTTTCAGGAATTTATTTATTACAGTATACTTATTCATTGGTGACTGTCCGGCTGAAAAGTTGGCCCTATATCAAATTTCAGTAAAATTTTAGATGCTCTATTATTCATATCCCTCATCCTTTGATTCCCTCTCCCTCCTTATACCGTAATAACTCCTATAAATGGGAGAGGGTTCGTTCTAAGCACTTTATGAGTTCACAATGGGATATAACTCACTCATGATATGATACACCGACGAGGAATAGTCCATCATGGAAAACTCATTCAATTTTATTACCACAGTATTCCTGCTTGGCGCTGTTCAGGGGATATTTCTCGCTTTATTATTGCTGAAAAAACAAGACAATAAAACCGCTAATACATTTCTGGCATTTTTGATGATTGCGTATTCTGCATTTATTGCAGAAGCATCCTTTACTGCAACTGATTTATCAATACAATTCCCGCATCTTCTTGGTTTAGCGCAAGGCGTTGTTTTTCTGTTCGGACCTCTCCATTATTTATACACACGCTCTCTGATTTACACCGGATTCAAATTCACAAAAAAACAATTACTTCATTTTCTTCCTTTCGCCATTTTTTATTTATCTCTTTTATTCCCCTTTTATCTCAGAAGCGGAGAATATAAAATTACTTTCGTTAATAATGTTATGATGTATGGTCAATCCCCGTTGCTGATGTTTTTTTCATGGGCGAAAATAATTCAGGGAATTGTTTATTTGATTATAACTCTTGTTCTATTGAAAAATTATTCGCGAAAAATAAAAGAATGCTTTTCATCGATCGAAAAAATCAATTTAAACTGGCTATGGTATATTACTGTAATGACAACATTTTTATGGATACTGATATTATTTCTGAATTTTTTGGATTTTGTTGGATTGATACCCTCGTTCGGTGGGGCCATACCTTTTTTTGTGGCTATTCTCATATATATCATGGGATATCTTGGATTACGGCAGCCTGAAATATTCTCGGGAATTTCAGATGGAAAGGAGATGAAAAAGTATGAACGCTCGGGTCTTACCCAGGAAAAGGCACAGACAATTCTCAAAAAACTCATTCATCTGATGGAGACAGAAAAACCATACACCGATAACAATCTGAAACTCAGTCAGCTGGCGAAAATGCTTACAATCACCCCGAACTATCTTTCGCAAGTGCTCAACGATACCCTTCAGCAGAATTTCTTCGACTTTGTTAACCGCTACAGGATCGAGGAATCCAAAAAATTGATATTAGATTCGTCACAGCAGCAATTCACCCTCCTGTCCATTGCCTATGAAGTCGGCTTCAATTCCAAATCCGCATTCTACACCGCGTTCAAAAAACACACCAACATGACCCCTTCGCAGTTCAAGAATAATTCCCTGTAGCTCCGATTATTTAGCCCGATCTATTCATAAATATAAATAGAACACGGATTTTCGCGGATTTGTTTTTTTTAAATATCTTTTTTGGTGTTAATGTTAAATAATTTATAATAATAGTATAAATAATATGTTATGTATATTTGTGTCTTCGTGGTTGAATATTTTTATAAATAATCCCGGTTAGTAAGTAACTGTGTTTCCCCAATTATTTTTTTCAACTGAAGCTGCGTAATAGTTCTTTTCCGCATTGTCCGCATCGCTTTCATACTCTTCATGTATATCATATATAAATAATATCTTGCGTTTCAATATTGCCGCCGCATCAGGTTTTAACCTATAGGACAGAACCCGCGGATTTTTCGAATTTGTTCTGACGTATAGGACAGGTCGATTGTTTTTCCGAAATACACCATATTTTCCCCCGACATGATAACACGGGCAACAGTCCGATATGGATTCTGTTGAAAAACCGCTAAAAACTATTCAGTCGGGAAAGTACATCAACAAACGGATTATTACCGGACTACAGGTTCCGAAGATGGCACAGCCTTTATTGAGTCACGACTGACAATCGCTCTTACGGATACAAAGGGAAAAAGGAACATGCAGACAGTGCATTACATATCGGCCACAGTGATTTTAATGGGTGCGGTGCAGGGAATCTTTTTCGCGCTGCTTCTCCTGGGCATCAAACAGGAGCATAAATCGTCGAACAGTATCCTCGCGGCGCTGCTTATCATGATGGCTACCGGATTCATATCGATGTTCGGTGTTATTGTCAGTAAAAGCCAGCTGCTCATCGGGGTGTTCCATGTGCTGATGCTGATGATCATCGTGTGTATTCCGCTGCTGTATCTCTATGTAAAAACGATTACCATCAGGGATTTCAGGCTCTCGAAGAGAAGTGCTTTTCATTTCCTGCCCGTTGTTCTGGGGATTCTCTATCTGCTCATGTTCAACGCACCGTTGTATGACCTTGCGGATGCATTGGCGTTGAAATCCTTCGACCATACATCTGTGATAAGGATTTTATGGATACTGTATGCGCCGCCATATCTTTTCTCAGTCCAAATACTCATTAAACGTCACTCTCACAGGATCGCCGAATCTTACCTGCACGATGGGGTTATCAGTCACGTTATCCTATACGAATTGAACGTACATCTGTGGGTCCGTACCCTGCTTGTGGCATGCTGGGTGTACTGGTTATTAAGTATTGTTTCGTTCATTTTCAGGAATTTCGCAGGATATTGTTCGACATTCATTATCGTCTCGGCATTCATGATGTATCTGCTCGGTTTCCTCGCCTTGCAAAAACCAATGATTTTTTATCGGCCTGATATATCACTTCTCGGACAAAAAGATGAATCGCAAGGAGGTGCTCAATGACAAATACGCGATAATATAGAAAGGTCGATGAAGCATAATGCACTGAAAAAAAGAAACATACAATCAATCACACATTTCATGAAAGGGATTTAACATGAAACGCTTTTCCAGAATCATCACCGGGGTCACCGTAACACTCCTTCTCTCACAGGCAGCTCAAACCTTGGCCGCCGAAGAAATCCAGGAGTCGGCCACTACTCAAACATTAATGGAGAATAAAAGTTCCGTCGGGGCATTCCCGGTCATGTTTTACTCCGATGAAACCAGGTTTGCCGCCGGTGGAGGTGCACAGGTCATGATGGGCGGAGAGAGCGAACGTTTCTCTTCATCTTTCGGTCTGATGGCGTTCGTTACGCAGAACAGGCAGTATACATTCATTATCGCACCGGAACTCTACCTGAAGGACGATACCTACAAGATGACCGGTAATTTCGGTTATTCCTATTTTCCGGACTCATTTTATGGCATCGGCAACAATACAGACAAGGACAATGAAGAGAAGTATACGGGACGACTCTGCAAGATTAACCCGATACTCCAGAGAAAAATCCGCCCCAATCTTTTTATAGGGATTCAATACGATTATGCATACGGAAAGGTCGTCAAGAGCGAAAACGGCGGGCGGCTGGCGAGCGGCCGGGTGCCCGGCAGTGAAGGCGGCGGCGCATCGGGGGCCGGCATTAATATAACCTGGGATTCAAGGGACAACAACGTTTATCCTCTCAGCGGCAGTTTCCATCAGGTTATTGCATCATCATATGGCTCCACACTCGGGAGCGATTACACATTCAATTCCTACCTGATTGATCTCCGTTATTACCGTCAGGTATTCGGCTCGCATGTCATAGCATTCCAGGGCATTAGCTGCATCAATACCGGCCAGCCGTCATTTCAGTATATGAACGACGTGAGCAGCCTTGGTAAATACCTCCGGGGATATACACAGACTCAGTTTGTGGATAAAAATGTCCTCGCTTTCCAGACCGAATACCGTATGCCACTCTATGGCAGGTTCGGGCTTGTCGTATTTGCAGGTTTTGGTCAGGTCTCAGAAAAACTCGATACTATTGCGTTCGATGAATTCAAGCCATCCGCCGGGATGGGTTTGAGATTTGCGCTGATTCCCGAGCAGAAGGTTAATCTGCGCATCGACATGGGAATGGGAAAAGACAATAGCAGTTTCGATATCAGTCTCATGGAAACCTTCTGACACGAAAACCTGAATTATCAACGAACAGACACCATCACAGTGGTGAATTGCTGAAGTTATTCAAGGATTATGCAGTAAAAACAACCAACATTAAAAAAGTAGCAATAACATTCGGAGGAACACATGATTTCATATGATCGCTATAAACCGATTAAATATTTCGTCATGACATTCGTTGCGACGTTCTCTTTCTGGTTCGCAGGGGCGTATTTAAGTTTCAACGATGAGAAGAATGGCCTGTATACACTTCTGATGCTGCCGGGCCTGATGGCGCCGTTCCTCATCGCACTCGCCATGATCTTTAAATCCAATAATTCAGAACTCAAAAGGGATTATGTAAACAGGCTCATTAATATCAGACTGATTCAACCAAGAATGCTGCCGGTTTTTATGCTGCTGCTGCCGTTTTCCGTCCTGTTGTCCATTCTTATTTCTCTTCCATTGGGCGGTTCGGTTTCGCAGTTTCAACTGGCGGAGGATTTTTCATTCTCATATGGATTCGTACCGGTGTTGCTTGTTCTGCTGCTTGCCGCGAGTTTTGAGGAGCTTGGGTGGCGTGGCTACGCATTCGACAGCCTGCAAAGCCGTTTCACCTACTTTAAGGCATCGATTGTATTCAGTATTCTCTGGTCGTTCTGGCACTTTCCGCTCCTGTTTGTAAAAAATTCCTATCAGTATGAGATATTTCAGCAGAATATCTGGTATGCGGTGAATTTTTACGCGGGGATCATCCCCATGGGAGTGATTATCAGCTGGATATGCATTAAAAACCGAAAGAGCGTTCTTGCGGCAATCCTGTTTCATTTCATCACCAATATGTGCCAGGAAGTTCTCGCAATAACCCAGAATACAAAGTGTATTCAGACATTCGTCCTCAGTGTTGCCGCCGCCGTCATCATTGTGATGGACAGGGACATGTTCTTTTCGCGGGAGCATCTTGCGGTGAGGAGTGAATGATGAACCAAGCAAAGAAATCATTCCGGCAGTTTCTGATAATCTGGACAGGTCAACTCCTGTCCAGAATCGGAAGCGGGATCAGCGCTTTTACTCTTGGCGTCCACCTTTATCAGAAGTCCGGAAGCACTTCTGCCTATTCGTTCCTTCTGCTCGCAGCATTTCTCCCATCGGTTATGCTCGCTCCGATCGGTGGTGTCATCGCGGACAGAAGAAACCGAAAACTGATGATGGCACTCGGCGATATCGGCTCATCTTTTGGCATTCTTTTTATCATTGCAATGTTATATGTATACCCTGATAAATACTGGCCATCATATCTCGGTGTCGCGGTCAGCTCGCTGTTCGTCGCGCTTCATGCTCCGGCATTCAAGTCATCGGTCACCGACTTCCTCGACGAAAAGGAGTACGCAAGGGCAAGCGGAATGATCCAATTTGCCGAAGCCTCCCGTTATCTGCTGGCTCCGGTTATTGCGGCGTATTTACTGACACGGCTGCGTCTGCAGTTTGTCCTGGCCATCGATATGGCGACTTTTGTTCTGGCTGCCGTAACCGTCCTTCTGGTCAGCAGCGTTTCCTGGCAGCGTGTATCCACACTTCCCCGTGGACGGTTCCGGGAAGAACTTGCCGATGGTATCAGATATATCGCATCGAACAATGACATTTCTCGCCTGCTCATCCTCACCATGGCTGTCACCTTTTTTACCGGCATCCTTCAGGCGCTGTTTGTCCCGATAATACTGTCTTTTACTGATGCGACAGCACTGGGTATTATTCAATCTACAGCCGCATCCGGTATGATTCTCGGCAGTATTCTCATTGGGTTGTTCAGTAAAACTTCACAGCAAAACAGAACGTTATTGTTATCTCTTTTCGCTGCCGGTTTTTTCTATCTCCTGATCGGGACTACAACAAAGCCTGTACTGCTCACGGTCACAGCGTTTGGTTTTTTCTTTACGCTCCCGTTTGTGAATACCAGCCTGGAAGTGTTGTTTCGTCGTAACATCGCCAACGATTTGCAGGGGCGGGTATGGTCCCTGATATCGTTATTGTCCCAAACCGGCATGCTTGTGGCATTCGGTGTTGCCGGTATTCTGGCGGATCATTTTTTCAATCCACTTCTGGATGGCCATGGCCCCGTTTCGGATATCCTCGGGAAAATATTAGGTACAGGCCCCGCACGGGGAAGCGGGCTTATGATTATTATATCGGGATGTATGCTCATGGCCTGCGCACTTTTTTATAAAAGGAAGAAACGAGTTCATGAAATGATACAGACTGCGTAGCGAATAATATATAAAGAAATAACAATATACTTTGTAATGAATAATAGAACGCACAAATCATCCAATTATGAGGTTGAGACTATGAAACATTCTCTTACCTGCATTCTGGCTCTCGGAATACTCATCGTTTCCCGGAATGCGGAAACACAAAATCGCTGGAGTGTTGAAATCCGCAGCGGTGTATCTACCCCGACACAGGACATGGGTGGTCTCGATTTCGGCACGGGCTATGGTTTCGAAGGGACGATGGCGTATCGCTTCATGCCGCATATGGCGACGTATGTCGGCTGGGGCTGGAATCAGCTTCCCCATGATCGGTCTGGTGATGTATTAACAATTTTTTCTTGTAGTGATGAATGAGAATTAACGTTCTCACTCACCACGTATTAATATATATGCAATTCCTGCATGTCAAGGCCAGGACAAGTCGTCCTTCAGACGAGCATTGACGAACATTCATCAGATGTAAACATGAAACCAAAACAATTCAGATTAACGCATAAAAAACCGGAAGAGAGGATTCTTCTGGTTTGTTTTTTATACCGTTGACAGCGCAAGATACCGATTGTGTTTTTATAGTGTTGCGCAACGAATTATCTGGTGGAGGCGGCGGGAATCGAACCAGAAGTACAGCATTTTTCATATCCCTTTATTATCAATAAAATACAAGATAAGAATCTGTTATTTTTCAAATTGAATTATGCTCATGGATAATAACTGTTTATCATCATTTATCATCATTTATCATGATTTGTCACCTGAAATACTCACGTTATACTTCCGCTGATATATTATTTGAAAATATAATATTGACTTGACAAATAACTACGTTTAAAATACAATATTAATACAGCTTATTATTAATGATTTTCAAAAATGAAAAATCCTATATAGCAAGCAGCATTACAAAATACTTGAAACTCCCAAGGCTACCCAAACGCATAAAATATGATCTGGCTTGTAATGAGCTTAAAGGTGAATTTTCATATCTTCGTATGGGAACAGTGTATAGCAATTTATATATTTGAATGGACAGGAATATGTCATGAAGATTGATTCTGGCGGTACTTATGACATGTTTGAGGTCTGGCTATAGCAACATTACCACTTCATCTGTGAAAAATGCAATGCAATCATTGATTTGGATGTGTTTGTTGCTGATCAATTAAAAATTGCTGAGGTAACTGGACTCATTACAAATTGTCATAGAATTGAATTTTTCAGGTTATGAAAAAATGAATGAAAGGAGTGACTCAATGGGTAAATCGAATAAACTAACCACTGCCGCCGGAATTCCCGTTCCAGACAACCAGACATCGCTTACTGCGGGAGAGCGGGGGCCGACACTGCTTCAGGATCATTATCTTCTTGAAAAACTGGCTCATTTCAATCGTGAGCGTATCCCCGAGCGTGTTGTGCATGCGAAAGCGGCTGGCGTACACGGTGTTTTCACTGTTACGAAAGACATCACGAAATACACAAAGGCGAAGATATTCTCAGAGATTGGCAAGAAAACGGAAGTATTGGGCCGGTTTTCCACTGTTGCAGGGGAGAAAGGGTCCGCGGATACAGTTCGCGATGTCAGGGGCTTTTCTCTGAAATTCTATACGGAAGAAGGCAACTGGGACATGGTGGGGAATAACACGCCAGTGTTTTTCATCCGGGATGCCATCAAGTTTCCGGACTTCATTCACACCCAGAAACGCGACCCTCAGACAAATGTAAAGGCGGATACTCCGCAATGGGATTTCTGGTCACAGGTTCCCGAATCATTGCATCAGGTGACAATTCTCTTTTCCGACCGCGGTATACCCAGAGGAATTCCCTTCATGAATGGGTACGGGAGTCACACTTATAGTTTAATCAACGCTCAAAACGAGCGCTTCTGGATCAAGTTCCATTTCAAGACCCGGCAAGGCATTCAATGCATGATGCAGGACGAAGCGGATATGCTGGCCGGCAAGGATCCTGATTATCATACACACCAACTGTTCGAAACGATAGCACGCGGGGACTTTCCGAAGTGGACGTTATATATCCAGGTCATGCCGGAACTTGAGGCAGAGCATTATCGCTGGAACCCTTTCGATCTGACAAAAGTCTGGCCTCATGGCGACTATCCGTTGATCGAGGTTGGAGTCATGGAGATGAACCGGAATCCAGCGAACTACTTTGCTGAAATTGAGCAGGCCGCATTCTCCCCGGCAAATGTTGTTCCGGGCATATCTTTCTCTCCGTGTAAGATGCTTCAGGCAAGAATATTTGCATACGCAGACGCCCATCGGTATAGGCTTGGTGTTAACTTCGAGCGACTGCCTGTCAACGCTCCCCATGCAACAAAAGTGGTGAATACTTACCAACGGGACGGACACATGAGGTTCGACGACAACGGCGGACCTGATCCGAACTATGAACCGAACAGCTTCGGCGGTCCCGAGGCAGACCCTGCTTGCAAAGAACCACCCCTGAAGATATCCGGCGATGCGGACCGTTATGAACAGAAACGAGGGGTGGATGACGATTACATTCAGCCGGGGAATCTCTACCGTTTGTTACCGCAAGATGAACAGAAGCGACTCATCCAGAACATTGTGAGAAGCCTCAAGAATGTCCCGAAGGATATTCAGAAAATAATGGTTGAGCATTTCCGTAAAGCGGACCTGAATTACGGGGGTGGTGTAGCAAAGAGTTTGGGACTTGAATAAATGATGTATGTACAATAGGATCTGACAAAAAAGCGGTCATATGGCCGCTTTTTTAATGGTGCGAAATTTAAGTGGTTTTTTTACTATTCAAAAAATAAGGGCTAAAAAAGTATTAGCTGTTATTTAACAATAAATTGGTGGAGGCGGCGGGAATCGAACCCGAAGTACAACATTTTTCATATCATCTTTATTATCAATAATATACAAGATAAGAGCTTGTTATTTTTCAAATTGAATTATTCTCATGAATAATACTGTTTATCACCCTTTATCATGATTTGTCACCTGAAATACTCCCGTTTACTCCCGTGAAATTATTCTGCTTCAGTAATTAGCCTCCCTATATCCACCAATAACCAATCTCAATGAATTTGGCTTATTGATCCATATTGTTTTGACGGGATACAATCAAACATATGAACTGAGAAATTCAGCGACAGATAAAATAATCTTTGACAAAAGAAATTCGGACTGATATATTAATACATATAAGTGCTATGCATGGAGGTGATATGGATCTATCAAAAGACCTTGTGGCGGCTTCTGCGACGCCCCTTGTGCTTTCAATTCTCAAAGAAGGGGACAGTTATGGCTATGCCATCATTAAAAGAGTTAAGGAACTCTCCGGAGAAGAAATGAACTGGACCGATGGAATGCTGTATCCGGTTCTCCACAGACTGGAAAAGCAGGGTTATATCAATTCCTACTGGCAAAAGTCCCATATCGGGAGAAAACGCAAATATTATTCTTTGACCCGTGAGGGCGATGAAAATCTCGAAGTCATTAAAACGCAATGGCGTCTTGTCAATGAAACCTTGGTCAGGACATGGAACCGGGACAAACAGATACAATCCGAAGGAGTGAATTGAAAATGGAAGAGAATAAAACGACGATTGATAGAAAGATTGGTGAATGGAGAGACTATTACCTTTGTTCCGGATGTATCGGTGATTCGGATATAGATGAACTTGAGGACCATCTGAGGGAAGAGATAGCGTCTCTCACACAGAAAGGGCTTTCGGAGGAGGAAGCTTTTCTCATAGCTGTCAGACGTATTGGAAATCCTCCGACACTATCGAAAGAATTTCGGAAGATCAATACACACGATCTCTGGAAGAATCTGTTCCCGGAACCTGTGGACATTGAGGAGCGCCGAAAGAATACACGAGAATTGATTCTTATCGTTGTCCTCGCAATTGCCGCGGGGCTTTTAACGGAATTGACCAGACTCTTCGGAATAGGTTTTGAGGAAGAAATTTTCTACTTCAAAAATGCAAGCTTTTTTGTTCTGCCTTTTATTACGATCTTTTTTATCCGGAAAAGACAAATTCCCCTTCCGGCTTTCGTGACTGTCGTTCTGACCTTTTCCCTCTCCTTACTGATCATAAACCTCTATCCTTTTTCGAAAGAAAGCCCCACATTAATTCTGAGTACAGTTCATCTTCCGCTCTTTCTCTGGTTTTTTGCAGGAATCGCCTATACGGGGCGTGAATGGAGAGATGTCTCCCGGACGATGGATTTTCTCCGCTTCAGCGGTGAGGTCTTTATATATACGACGCTCCTGTTTTGCGGTATTTTTGTCATAAGCGGTTTGAGCATTGCTCTTTTTGCAGCCATAGATATAAAAGCTGAAAAATATGTTTTTGAACATTTTGCAGTTCCCGTAGCCGCCGCGTCGCCGGTTATCGCCGCCTATCTCGTTGATCAGAAAAAAAGCGTTGTTGAAAATTTCGCCCCGATACTTGCCAGAATTTTCGCTCCGCTGCTTCTCTGTGTGATGCTGGTGTTTCTGGGAGTAATGGCAGTGCTCCGGAAAAGCCCCTTCCTCGAAAGGGATTTCCTTATCGGGTTTGATTTCATGTTGATATTGGTCCTCGGGATCGTGTTCTACATCATTTCCACACGGAAAGAAACAAACGTCCCGCAGATATACGACTGGATCAGCCTCTTTCTCATTACCGTTGCCCTGATCATCGATGTCATTGCGCTTTCCGCCATTGTTTTCCGGCTGAGTTCCTTCGGTGTCAGCCCGAACAAGCTGGCTGCCCTGGGGGAAAACGTGCTTGTCTTTGTCAATCTTTTTGGGATGGCTTATCTTTTTATACAGTTTTTCAGAAGAAAAATATCCTTCGTTCTCTTGGAGAAATGGCAGACAAGGCTTCTTCCGATCTATGCCCTGTGGTTGGGTTTTGTCGGGCTGATATTTCCCCTGATATTTTCGTTTAAATAAGGCTGGGATTAAATTTTAACGGGGTGCATAGTGTCGGCAAGGGTTTTTCTTATGTATTATTTGTTAACTTATCTCCTGGGATCGTGTTTTGAAAAACTGTATGACTCCGGCCTGCTTTTTCTCACATAGATATTGTAACTGTCGATCCAGTCAGTGGTAAATTGTGGTAAGTAACGAAGCCGGTATCTCGATTCGCAAAAAATCCTGATCAGGATATTATTCGGTAGCAAACCTTTCATAAGTATATTATTATCAACAAGATGGTGGAAGCGACGGGAATCGAAACCGCTGCGAGGCATCATTGTAAGTTTTTGAGAAATAATAAAATATTAGATGAAATCCTTTTTTTATAATCAATTTAAAATTCTTACCGTTTATTGCCATTTATCATGATTTGTCACCTGAAATAATCCCGTTTTGATCACGCAAAAATTTTATTATATTTTTTTGGATAGTAATGATTGAGAATTAGACTATTTATTAATGTATGATATATAAAATAGTGATAAAACTATCAAATTTAAACTTGAAAGAGATTGTGTTATCACCATGAAAAAACATGCAGATATAATTCCGAAAGTTCTCCTTGTAGGTTATAACGGAGCTAACAACACGGGCGCCGAGGCAAGACTCCTGGCTACAATAGAGGATATAAAAACGATACTGGGGCCTGAAGTTTTCATTACCGTCCCGACTCTGAATGAGTTCAACCTCCGACGGTACCTCAAGGAGGAGTCAAATCTTCGGATCGCTCCCATTCCCTCAATATATTTTCGATCACTCCAACGGCTCGTGAGTGAACATGACCTGATCCTTTTGGTTGAAGGCAGTACCTACATGGACACGTGGACTTCCGCCCTTCTCTGGTTTTTTTTGTGGGCTTCTCGTTGCGCCTATGCTATGGATAAACCCTGCCTTGCGTACGCTGTCGATGCAGGTGATTTATCTTCCATAAATCAAAGACTTGTAAAACGGGTGGCGAGCAAGACGGACCTCATTATTACCAGAACCGGTTCCGCTGCTGCCCGTCTCAAGTCCTGGGGGGTAAGCGCACCAATTGAAGTAACGACCGACACCGCTTATACGTTGCTTACAAACCCTGCCGACAAAACATTCCTGCAAGATGTGTGGCCGGATAATTCAACCGGAATTGTAGGGATTGCAGCTGTGGATTTCTATTTGTGGCCGGTAGTAATACGTCTTTGGGGCCGCAAGCAATATTGCTACAAATGGCCGTACTACTTTTCCCATTCACCCGAACGACACCATTCAACTGAAACACTGGCAAATGTTTTCGCAGCCGAGGCTGACCGTATTATCAAAAAGTATGACAAGTCTGTAGCCTTGATTTGCATGGAAGAGCTTGACGAACCTCTCGCTCGGATGATTATGCATTATATGGACAATTCCGATCGTGCGAGAATATTTTCTTCAAAGCACTATAACGCCTCTCAGATGACTGTTCTTTTAAGAAGTCTTGAATTACTGGTAACCTCAAGATTCCATGCAAGTGTTCTTTCTCTTGATGCGCAAGTACCTCAGGTAGCTGTGGGGCATGACAGTAGGCTTGAGGACTTTTACCGTGAACTGGGTTTACAGGAGTTTTTTATCGAATACTCAACGCCAGATTTATCGGAAGTTTTAAGTAATCGTGTTGACAGATTGTTTTCGGATACAAAGCTCATCAGGGAGATTCTTGTAAGAGGATTTGAAGACTTTATAGCAAAATCAACACGTAACCGTGAATTACTCAGAGTTTTCGTGGAGAAACAAGGTTGGGGGGTTAAGGGATGACCGGTACGATACTCCTGACGGGGGCGACAGGTTTCTTGGGCACGTATATAACACAATGGATTCTGAAAAATACCGACCTCGATATTATCGTACTCGTAAGGGCTAAGAACATGCAGGAGGCACTATACAGACTATCTCGGGGATGGTGGGACTTTCCTGAACTTATAGGCGCCATTGAAGACAGGATTCAGGTGGTTAAGGGCAATATCACCGAATCCGGATTAGGTCTTGAGGATGTTATCTATGATGAGTTAGTATCCAGGCTCACTCACATTATCCATATGGCTGCAAATGTGAGCATCTGCGCCTCCCTTGACGAACTCAGGATGACCAATGTTCAGGGTACAAAAAATGTGCTCGAACTGGCTCGGAAAGTCCACCTTGATCACGGTTTAATACGATTCTCTCACGTATCTACTGCCTATGTTGCCGGAGGACGAAGAGGTGAAATACACGAGAACACTCTTACCGATGAATACGGTTTTTTAAGTCCATACGAGGTTAGTAAGTACGAGAGTGAACTCTTGGTACAAGCGGCTAAAGTCGAGTTTCCCATCTCGGTTTTTCGCCCCGGGATGATAGTCGGTGATTCTCACACAGGTTACATTAAAACCTTTAATACCCTGTATTTCCCGGTACGATTATACATGACCGGTCGGCTGAAGGTTCTTCCTTTGAGTTCATCACAACGTATCAACCTTATCCCGGTCGACTATGTTACGGATGCGGTTGCCCGTCTTACCTTCGATCCCCGGGCAGAAGGTATGAATTTCCACCTGACAGCACCTTTTGAATCACTGCCTGCTGCAGGTGAATTAATAGGTTATGTCAGAGAATGGACACGGGAGCGTCTCGGTATTACTCTTTCACGTCCTCTGTTCTTGCCAATTCCTGATTCCTTGCTTCTGCGCTGGTTCAGGATTCAAAAAGTTTTCCGCATCAAACAAAAAGGTATACTTGATGCTTTAATACCCCTGGTTCCTTACTTCAATGAGCGCAGGCGATACATGAGAGACAACACTGACCGGTTACTGGGTTGTTATGAAATGGAATGGCGCGCCATCATGCCGAACCTGTTGGAGTTTTCGGTTTACACGGGCTTTATGCACAGGACTGAACGGAGTGTTCACGAGCAGATCATTTTCCGCCAGAAGAGTAAAAGCCGTCCTGTGACTTACCACGATGTGGTGAAAGGTAAAATCGTGACCAGAGATACTGCAGAAGTTCGTAAGAACATACTGGCAGCAGTAAAAGCGCTGTATTCCATGAATGTCTGCCCCGAGGACCGTATTGCCATAGTGGGACTCAACAGCACTCGCTTTCTTACCATAGATGTGGCTATCGGTCTCATCGGTGCGGTGAGCGTTCCCCTTTACTATACATGCCCTCTGGCAGATATTGACGAGATCATCAAGAATAGTAACTCAAGACTCTTGTTTGTAGGATCATATAAACTGATAGAGAAAGTTGAGGAATTAACCGTAACAATTCCGGTGATTTCCTTTTGTCAAGACTCTCTCCCTCAAGAGCTTCATGATAAAGTCATTTCCTGGAACGACTTTTTAGCCAAAGGGGAAAACAGTGGCGAGATGCGACTCGACGCTCCCATTGCTTTATATAATACTGCAACTCTGCGGTATACTTCGGGGACAACGGGCAGGCCAAAGGGCGCGATTTTCAGACACGATAATCTCCGGTGGATGGCTGAGTCTCTCGCCTCACTGATACCGTGGAAGACAAGGAATGAAAAAATTTCGTACCTCTCGTTTTTACCTATGAACCACGTTGTAGAGGGTATCCTCACAATGTATTCACCATACTATATTCCTGCACCATTGAATATTTATTTTCTTGAAGATTTTCATGATCTTCAGGATGCACTACCGCGTGTGAAGCCTACAATATTTTTTTCAGTACCCAGATTTTATGAGAAGGTATGGGAGAAAATTTTAAATAGTGGGATTGGGTGTCAATATTTAAGATTACATAAAGGTCTTATGAAAAAAATTTTTCGCTATATTTTGCGGTGGGTAATTCTGAGAAAAATAGGCCTTGAAAGGTGCACCCAGCTTATTATGGGTTCAGCTCCTGCAAGTGAGAATCTTTTTAAATCATTCCGGGAACTCGGCATTGAAATCCACAATGCCTATGGACTGACCGAGGCTCCATTGGTCACATTGAACCGTTTTGGTGCTAACAGGCTGGGGACAGTAGGCGAGCCTCTCCCCAACACTCTTGTGCATATAGCTGATGATGGTGAGATACTGGTTCGAGGTCCACAGGTGACTTCCGGTTATTATGGTGGAGGAGTAGAGCAGCCTTTCAGGGAAGGCTGGCTTCAAACGGGGGATTATGGATATCTCACTGGCGAAGGCAGCCTTGTTATCTCTGGCCGCAAGAGCGAGCTTATCGTGACTTCTTACGGTAAGAACATATATCCGGTGAAAATCGAGATGATGCTACAAGAAATCACGAATATCTCCGTGGTCATGCTGATTGGAGACAGCAGGCCTTATTGTGTATCTCTGCTTTGGGTAAAGCAAAATCTCTGTACCGAGTTTTCTCCAGAGGCAACCGATAATGCCATAAAGGAAGTTAATACACGTCTGTCCCATCCTGAACAAGTAAAACGCTGGGCCATTCTTAACGATGATCTTTCTATCGAAGGCGGGGATCTTACTGCAAACCTTAAGATTAAGAGGAAAGCGCTCACCGGGCGGTTTAAAGACGTGATTGATGCTCTTTACGACGAGCGCGAACTCCCTGAGTATGTACTGCACTACGGCCGCACTGAGAAGGGATGAGACTCGATGAATTTACTCTTGAGAATTATGCAAATTTACATACCGACATTTATAAAGAAAAGAAAAATCGAGGAATTGTTCAATTGTACTGCTCTGGCGTTCGAATGTAATATACCTCAAGTTGATGGACTATCATTTGACGAGTGTTTAGAGATGTATGCATTGTTTACAAAAGAAGTGGTTGAAAGATCGATTCAACAGGGTAATGACATGCAAATAATTAAAAAACGACTGTATCAAAACGCCTTTCGTCTTGGAGAACAAATAAGAAAAAGATTCCATGTTACCACGATTGAAGAAGTGATGACCATGAGTCGGATACTTTATCGTGCTCTTAAGATTGAATTTCATATGACTGTTCAAAGGGATGTTACTATCAAACGGTGCTTCTTCAGCAGGTTTTATTCAAGTCAGGTTTGTCAGGTCATTTCATCTCTTGATGAGGGAGTTATTGCAGGTTTGTCGGGAGGTGGAAAACTCATATTTTCCGGAAGGATTACTGAAGGGAAAGATTGTTGTAAAGCATGTTTGGTTTTACAGGATTTGCCAATATGAAAAAAGCGATAGTGGTTGGTAGTGGGGCGGGAGGTGCCACCGTTGCTAAAGAACTACAAGGCACATTTGATGTCACCGTCTTGGAAGCAGGAAGAGAATTTTATCCCCTCAAGCTGAAGATGCCGTTACTTGAAAAGGTAAAAAAAACAGGATTGCTCTTTAGTGAAAGAGAGATTCAACTTATTTTCTCATATATGAAAATCAGAAAAACCGAAGAAGGAATGATTCTAGTAAATGGGATTGGATTGGGAGGAACTACGGCCCTTTCTACTGGAAATGCCCTCCGCATTGACAAGGATTTAAAATCATTGGGTATCGATTTGAATGATGAATTTGAAGAAATTTATCAAGAAATACCCATTACAACTGACCATCAAAACCGATGGAGCAGAGTTACAACCCGTCTTTTTGAAATATCCCGTGAAATTAACTTGAATCCTCAGTCGACACCCAAAATGGGAAATTTCAATCGTTGTACCAATTGCGGCAGGTGTGTTTTTGGTTGTTCATATGGTGCAAAATGGGACAGCCGAAGATTTTTAGAGATTGCTCTTAATGCCGGAGCGAACCTCATAATGAAATGCAAGGTAAAAAAAGTAGTTATAAAGGATGGAAGAGTAACCGGTGTACTGGCAAAGAAAGGACTGTCTCATCGATTTTATCCGGCAGATCTTGTCATACTGGCTGCCGGAGGACTGGCAACACCGGTAATACTGCAAAATTCAGGAATTGATTGTGAAAAGAATTTATTTGTGGACCCGGTTTTATGTGTGGCAATGGAATATAAAAATAGTCATCAATGCAAAGAAATACCTATGCCATTCATTGTTCAAAAGGAACATTATATCTTATCTCCTTATTTTGATTATCTGAGTTACTTTTTCAATAAGGCATGGAAATATCCTGCAAAAGATATTGTGGGAATCATGATAAAATTAGCCGACTCTAATAAAGGAAGTATTTCAAATAAGAAGCTTAATAAAATCCTCACTGATCAGGACAAGAAAAGGCTGAACGAAGGGGTTGAAATATGTACGGAGATTCTCAGTCGGCTTGGAGGGGAAAAGAATAATATTTTTCTTGGAACAATAAATGCCGGACATCCCGGGGGTATGTTGCCGCTGACAATAAAGGAAGCAGATACGTTTCATCATGACAGATTGCCTGAAAATCTCTATATAGCTGATTCTACACTGCTCCCTCATTCTACAGGTAATCCACCTATTCTTACCATTATATCAATAGCAAAGCGAATCAGTAAATTATGTAAAGGTAAATTTCATTAAAGTACCCGCTATGATGGGCAGCCCTCACAAAGAAAACACGCTTGAAAAAACTCAGCAAACTGAGGATGAATCCAAGAAACTGGGAGACGTGGATTCCGAATTCACCCATCTCAAGGATATAAATCTCTAACCATGTAAATGATGCTTCGTGTGCTTCATAAAAGGGGAGGATTACTTCCACTCGATGTTGATAAGGAGATACTATCCATTGAGATTAAGGTAGGCACAATTAATAGTCTAATATTAACAGTAATATGGTGGAGGCGGCGGGAATCGAACCCGCGTCCGAAAACCGTGCCACGAGGACATCTCCATGCTCAGTCGGTGGGTTTGATCTCGTGAATTGAGCGATCCGCCGACAAGTCTCTCACTTCACAAGCCTCCTTTAATTTCGCCTCGGTTCGAAGGCAGCACCCTCGGCTATCCCGTCAGATCGTCGCCCCATCCCCGTTGAACGGGCACAGCGGAGTGGAACGGGCCGCCTTTAGTTAGGCAGCCATCGCATACGAATAATCGTTTGCAGTTACATTATAATCCGACCTTTTTACGTGGCCAGGTCGGAACCACGGCATGCAGTCCAGGCGCCACCTGTCCCCGTCGAAACCAGGTCGCCCCCACTATATACTATAATATCGCCATATTTTACGAAAATGTCAAGCTCACCCGGCAGCCGGTAATTCATTCCGAAAATCGGAGCGGTTATAAAAGGCTGTTGTCATGGCATTCAGTGAAAATCACCCAGTGGTATAGTTGCTCTTTATCCCTTCTGCCTTTTGCCTTATGCCCGCTTTTTTTATCAATGCGCTTCGAGCCAGTTATGACCGTATCCGGTATCGACGACGAGTGGAACTGAAAGCTCGAGCGCACCCTCCATGGTTTCCTTTACGACGGCTGTGACTGTTTCGAGATCGTTTTCCGGGACTTCCAGGACGAGTTCGTCATGAACCTGAAGGATCATATGCGCGTTCGGGTGTTCATCCTCAAGACGGCGCGCAAGGTTGATCATGGAAACCTTGATGAGGTCAGCCGCGCTGCCCTGAATCGGCGTATTGATGGCCGTCCTCTTGGCGAACTCGGCCACATTGTGATTACTGCTGTGAATATCGGTCACATACCGTTTGCGTCCGAGGAGCGTCGTTATAAAGTCGTTTTTCTCGGCTTCCGCAACTGTCAGCTCTATGAACTCCCTGACCCCCGTATGGGTTTCAAAGTAATTGTCGATGAACGCTTTCGCTTCGGTTCTGCTGATGCCGAGCTGTTCGGACAGGGCGTATGCGCCCATGCCGTACATGACACCAAAATTAATGGTTTTTGCCTGACGGCGCTGGTCATCTGAAACCATTCCGGGGAAGACACCGAAGAGGATCGATGCGGTCTTGCGGTGAACATCTTCACCATTTCTGAACGCTTCCGTGAGTACAGGATCGCCCGACATGTGTGCCATGATTCTCAGCTCGATCTGGGAGTAATCAGCGCTTAAAATGAGATAACCGGGGGGAGCAATGAACGCCTTTCTGATGGTACGGCCGATATCGGTGCGAATCGGAATATTCTGGAGATTGGGATTCGACGAGGACAGCCTGCCCGTCGATGTGACCGCCTGGTTGTACGAGGTATGCACACGGCCGGTTACCGGGTTGATCATGGCGGGAAGGGCATCGACATAGGTGGATTTGAGTTTCATGAGCTGACGGTAATCGAGGATGAGGCCGGGAAGCTCGTGGGCTTTCGCCAGTTTCGTGAGTACATCGACATCGGTCGACAGTCCCGTCTTGCCTTTGCGGCCCGATTTCAGGCCAAGTTTGTCAAAGAGGATACTGCCGAGCTGCTTGGGTGAGTTGATGTTGAATTCTTCTCCGGCGGCAGTATATATCTCATGTTCGAGGGATTCCATATTTCGGGCGAGATCATCGGACATATCCCCGAGAAAAGGGACATCGAGACATACGCCGCGCATTTCCATGGAGATGAGCACTTCCATGAGCGGCATTTCCACATCATGAAACAGCTTTGCCAGCCCCTCTTCATCGATACGCGGCGCAAAGACCTTTTTCAGCCTGTACGTAACATCGGCGTCATCACCCGAATACCGGGCTGCGCTCACGATATCGACTGTCGCGAAAGACCGCTGGTTTTTCCCCGATCCGATGAGCTCGGTGATCGGCTGCATGACGTGGTTGAGATACTGCTCAGACAGAATTTTGAGCGAATAGCTTCGACTTCCCGGATCGACGACATATGCGGCGAGCATGGTATCGAACGACCAGGGCGAGAGCTCGAAGCCGTTGCGTTTCAGGATGATGGCGTCGTACTTTGCATTATGGCCGATTTTTGCTGTCGAACGGTCGGCGAGTATTGCTTTCAGTCTCGGAAATACAACATCACGGTCGAGATTTTCGCCCGTTTCATGTCCGATGGGAAGGTACCAGACGGAATCATCCGCCGCGATCGATATTCCCACTATCTCGGCTGACATGGGATCGATCGAGGTTGTTTCAAGGTCGACAGATAACTCATGAACGCGTGTAAGCTCCGTAAAAAAAGCGTCTATAGTATCGGGTGTTACGATCGTAGCCGCCTGTCTCGGCCCCGAGACATTTTTTCGTATCTGGCCGATAAGACTCGTGAATTCCATTTCCATGAAAAAGGGGACGGCCTTGTCGGCATCAATTCCCTTATACTGAAGAGCATCGAAGGATATTTGAACCGGGACATCGGTTCTGATGGTGACAAGTTTCCGGGACAGGAGCGCCAGCTCCCTGTTTTCACCAACACTCGCCCGTATCGATGGCTTGGGAATCTCCTCCCACCGATCAAGCACTTCATCGAGAGAACCGAAACTGGCCAGAAGCTCGCATGCGGTTTTTTCCCCGACTTTCGGTATCCCCGGAACGTTATCGGATGTATCGCCCATGAGCCCGAAAAGATCGATAATCTTATCAGGGGGTATTCCGTACCGTGCGCGAACCCCGTCCTCTCCGACAATCTCGTTTTTCATGGGAACGAACATGGAAATTCGTGGTCCGACCAGCTGCATGAAATCTTTGTCCCCGGTGACCATGAATATCTCGAAACCCTCACGGGCGCCCTGAATGGCCATTGTGCCGATGACGTCGTCGGCTTCGAACCCGTCCATTTCAATCCGAAACAGCCCGAGAGCATCGACAGCCTCGCGGACTCTGTCGACCTGCTGAATAAGCGCATCGGGCATTTTCTGACGGGTTGCCTTGTACTGCGCGTACATCTCGTGGCGGAAGGTCGGTTTCCCCGTATCGAATACGATGGCGATATAATCAGGAGCATGATCCCGGAGAAGGCCAAGTATCGTGTTGGTGAACCCGAATGTTGCGGAAGTATCTTCCCCCTTGGAATTGATGAGGGGATTTTTGATGAATGCAAAATATGCACGGTACATAAGCGCCGTACCGTCAATGAGATAAAGCGTTTTATTCTGTTCGGACATGATAAATCTTTATGGGTGCGGGTTTATGGGTGAATTGTTTGAGGTATGAATCGGTTTATTACGGCGATAGATATCAGTTCGTGTATTTGTGCCATCAGGATGACAGATTCATTAAAGAGTCCCGGAGTATCATCTGGTAGTCATACAGTCGCGCTGAATATGATTCAACATTTTGGATAAAATATGAGTAAAAGATAATGAAGGTATCCGGTTATTCGATTATAATCTCGATGTCCTCCTTTTTGTAACCGAACAGTTTCATCAGGTTATATACCACCAGTACGATATGATTTGCGGTCAAATCGGTCATGACATAGAAATCACTTTCGCCGATCTGAACCGGCGCCTTCCCGAAAAAATCCTTGATGTTTTTACTGAAACACCGCTGATCGTTGATTTTCAGCTTCAAACAGTTATAAAAATCATTCGTATTGAGCTGATACACGATCTCACAATACGTTATGAGCATTTCCTTCCATGATTTCGGATAGTACGTTTGCCCGCGGAAAATAAAACTCTTGATTTTTTTATAGGAGTAATCGGTTATTTTAGCGGTCTTTACCGGTGAATCCTTGATCTCCTGCGGAGGGGGATAAGGGGGGTGAGATACAGGTTTTGGAGCTTCGGGAGGTTCGGGTTGATTTGGTTGTGTTGCCGGAGAAGGTTTTGATTCATGCATAACTTTGGGAGATTCATTCTCCCGAAGTATGGTGAGAACATCGTTTTCCGTTGTTTCGAGTCCCTTTTGAATGAGCAGTTGAATGATAGCCTCGGGCAGACGGGGGAACGGCGGTTCTGTGACGAGGATACGAGCCGCCGGTATAACCTCTCTGACAGCATCGGATATCGTGTTGTGACGGAGATAGTTGCTGACTTTTTCATAGGCGCTTCCGTCAGCAATGGCGGACTTTTGAAGATAATCCGAAAAAGCAGATTCAAGATCGTCAGCCGAATCATCGAGCATATCGAGTGTTTTAAAGCTCGCGTCCGGAAATGATTCCGATGTTCGTGAAAAATACAATTTCCAGTATCTTCCGTCGGTAATAATAAAGAAAAGAGGAATATTATCGCTGGGATAATCCTGGAAAAAACGTTCAAACCGGGTCAGATCAGTCACCGCCGAGCCCGGAGCTACGATGTCAAAGAAAACCGATGGCACGGGAGGAGCGGCAAACAGGGCAAGATCGGCGTGCGTCTCATCGGATTTGGCGCCGGTGATAAAATCCGGACAGACTTCGGACGGATTCCATACATCCCAGCCGGATTGGCTTAGAATACGGACAACCAGCGAAAGCCTGATGTGTTCTCTATTCTTGTACGCATTACTCCGGAGCTTTGCCCGAATGTCTTCAATGATCTCTCTCATCGTTTTTACCAGCCGGATCAGATATGAATAAAAAAGAGATATGCATATAAAATATACACTATTTCATACATATAAATTTTAAGGTATCTTATCGTAAATCGCAATGAAAATTTATGTGGGTATCACAGAAATAATACCGAAACAATCATAAAATAAGGATATAATCATATCCCATGCATGCCTAATTTATGTTCAATGGCATCTGCAACCGGGCCAGGAACCATATATCGTATACTCTTTCCTTCACGGATTCTGGAGCGGATAACAGTCGAGGAGATATCCACGAGCGGTACGCTGACAATCTCGATATGATCACTGAGCCACCCGGGGATTTCTCTCGTGTCATGGTATGGTCTTTCTGCCACGATGATTCTGCATTCCCGGATGATGGACAGAGGATCTTTCCATGAAGAGATTTCATAGAGATTGTCCCTGCCGACGATAAATGCAAGGTCGATATCGGTTTTACCGGATGCTTTGAATTCACGGATGGTATCGATGGTGTAGGAGGGACCGGTGCGCTTCATTTCAATATCGGATACTTCGAAATGAGGATTACCGCAGATTGCCGCCGATATCATGGAGTACCGTTCTTCGGGGGTAAACATGATATCCGGTCCTTCTTTATGAGGAGGATTGGCCGATGGTATGAACACCACGGAATCGAGGCCTGTTTTTTCATAGACTGCCTGAACGATAATCAGGTGACCGGTATGTATCGGATCGAATGTACCGCCGAACAAGCCGACTCTTTTCACTTGGATTCCCCGGATTGCTCGAGTTCGGATAACTTTTGCGAAGCTTTTTTCTTAAGAGAGGTATCCGTATCGGAATTTACCACGAGGGTAAATGAATCTCGTGCAAGATCATGCTCTTTGGTGATCTTTTCATTTGCATCGTCGATCAGGCGTTTTTCGACGTTCTGCATTTTATTGAGCTTTTTAAGCCTTTTCTGTCCAATTTCCTTCAATTTCATATGAACGAGACCGATTCCATACCTGCTGTAGTAGGACCAGATGGACCGTGGATAATCTTTGATGACTGAGCTATAATATACGAGTGCAGCATCGTAGGCTTTCATCTTTCTATACAGTTCAGCGTTTCTATAATCCTTGAAGGCGAGCTTTTCTTTCAGCTCATCAATATGTTTGCGGGCTTCATCCCCATGTTGATCGCGGGGAAAATTCTCAATAAAACGATTGAACTCATCGATTGCAAGGTTTGTGTTTTCCTGGTCAAGGTTCGCTTTCGGCGATTCCATGAAATAGCACATACCTTTTTTAAACCATGCTTCCGCGGCGAGTTCGCTTGACGGGAAATCCATATAAACACGTTCGTATTCATATGCGGCTGTGATATAATCCTCATTTTTATAATGGGCTTCACCAAGCCAGTACTGAGCTTTGTCGACAATATCTGAGGTACCCCTGTCAACAACGGTTTGAAAATCCTTGATAGCCAGTTCATAGTTCTTTTTCTGCATATACTTCATGCCACGGTCGAAAAAGAACTGATCGTCCTGAACCTCTTTCTGAGCTCGTTTTGAACAACCGGACATAATGATTATAATCATTAAAAATATAAATAACCGATAAACACGATTATCAGTTTGTATGACGCCAGAGATCACACTACCCCCGATATGAATACAGAATCCATGCCAAAGTCGTTATTGCGCAACCAAAAACAACCGGTTTTAAGATACTGACTATATGGTTACTTTGAATTACATATGATTCATCATTGCCGACAGTTTTAAGCATCGATACCCCGAAACTGTCCGGCAAAATCCCCCTACCGTTAAAAACCTTCCGCGTGCCGTCACTTTCAAAGAATACAGCACTGACACGCGCTTCAGCGGAACGTGAAACCCGCTTTCCGCCCTGTGCTGATTTCCCGACAGAAAGGTGTATATAGAGCGTATCCACGCTGATTTGTATTTCAGCTTCTGTCTCGCTTCTGCTCGATAACCGGAATCCGCGGTTGAGAAGAAATTCAGGCGCCATAACTTGCGCCATCTCGGCCGGTTCCCCCGTTCCTTCGACCGTACAGCGTACTTCCTTTCCTCCGCCGGGAGGAATATCGAGATCATTCAATGCATATTCAAGAACAGTTTCCGCAACCTGCCTGTTTGACGGCGGTATCTGGCTTTCACGGTCAGAACCGTGAAGTTTCGTAACACCGCAACCCGCACAGAGTATCGTCATCGTTATAACAACTATAATAAACCAGCCGTTACGGCATGATAAAACACTCATTATTCTCCCAGTTTGGTCAGTTCCGACCGGGCGTATTCAGCCGCATTCGTACCGGGATAATTCTGGATGACAGTCTTGTACTCTTCCTTGGCGGCATCGGTTTTGCCCAGTTTGAGATATGTCTTTGCAACCTTGTAATGTGCATCGGGAAGCTTGTTGCTTTCGGGATAATTGAAAACCTTGGTGAAAGCGTCGAGTGCTTTTTCAAAATTCCCGATGGAATAGTAGCATTCACCGATCCAGTACTGCGCATTATCGGCAAGATTACTGTTAGGCGTTACAGTCAGCACTTCGTTGAAACCGCTTATTGCCGACTCGTATCGGCGGGCTTCATATTCCGTACGGGCAGCCTCATATGCCTGAGTTACCTGAAAACCGCCGGGCTTGAAGGCTGACGGCGCCTTGGGTTTCGGAGTGGTCGCCGGCCTGCTGGTTCTCAGGGAATTATCGATCCGGAGCACCTGATCGTTCAGGAATGCAAGATTTTCCTTCATTTCCTGTACCTGGGTATTTTCAGAAGTCGCCGAAGAATTGAGTTTGTTTTCAATCTCGGTCAATCGTTTCTGAATATCCTCCAGCGCTATGGTAGTGTTACGAATTTCCGATGCATTGCGATCAACCTGTTCAACGGCATCCTTCAGGTTTTTCTGCTGTTTTTGAACGGATTCATCAAGTTGAGTCACTTTTTTTGCAGGTGCTCCGCAGCCTGAACCCAAGGATACTATAAGTAAAGGTATTGATAATTTCCACAACGTATTCATGGCGATTCCTCCCTTACATTAGTACCGAAGTAACAATGAAAACACATGCCAGCTTCTTTTAAAACCATCCTCCTCGAAAATGACAGTGTATGATAATCTGTCGTTTCTGGATGATGTCGCGAATTTGCTGATTTTTTCCCACTTTGGTAACAGGCCGACTCCAAACGAAAGCACGTCATTTTGCGTTGTTTTTTTGCGATAATAACCTGCGCGCAGGGCCAAGATACCTGCAAACTGCTTTTCAAAACCAGCGTGAATCTCACGGGATGTGCTTTTATCCTCCTTATTAAGGTTTCTCAAATCTATCGACAATACTGTATTTTTATCCGGATAATATGAAATCCCTCCTGTTACGGTTTCATTTTCCAGACTTTCGAGTCCGAATCGCGCTCCGTAAAAGTCTTCCGGAAAAAAATTGTATGTTATACCCACTTTTAATTTCGGATTTGGATTGAGCATGACACCGAATGTATGTCCGCTCATGAATTTATATTTTCCGTTTTCTCTCTGGTTATAGAGGGTTCCCGCAACACCGATAGAGACAGAGGATGCAATTTTTATATTCATGAAAGCGGAATGGAATGAATTTTTCGCAAGATTTTCGATCGAGAAAAAATGCCTGTTTGCCGCTCCATCCGCTTCGGTAGTTATTACTTCCTCCCAAAGAGCAACACCCATGTCTAAAAACGGAGTTGAATAAACAGCCCCTTTCAGCATAGTCGCCGCCGTCAACAACATCTCTTCCGTGGTGAGCTCGTCATCCTTTTTAAAATCAAGGTCATACTCGGATAAATCATACAAACCTGTTCCGATAAGAACAGGATTAAAAAACAATCTGAACGGTCGTTCGGCCCTGGTTGCATTGACCCTGAAAGTTCCCGGATTGTACAGACCGGACGAGAAATCGTCTTCTACCGAAAAATAGGCACTTCCCATCGCAAGCGCCCGCGCCCGGATTGTTCCGGAAGTGATATAACTCGAATCGCTTGCATGAACGGAATAGGGAAGGGTGAGCAGTAAAAAAACCAACACAAAGGTCAGCCGGAACATCATTCCCCCTATTTGATTTTACCAATAAGGGAAAGGCTGAAGCTGTAAAATGTCTCATCCCAACCGTTCTTATCTTTGTCCCCCCGGACACCGTATTCAAAAGAACTGATCAGTTTCCCGATATTTTTCTTTAGTGGAAATTCCAATCCGAATGTCAGCGCTTTTTCTGTAACAGTATCGATTTCCGGATAACTTTTATAATACAGGGTTCCGTATCTGAAACCGGCTGAAACGGGCACAGTCAGATAGTAGGGCGCATTGAATTTATTCGAGGGTTTATACCGTACGCCACCTCCGAAACGAATCGAGTCATTGTACATTTCTTTTTCTTTTTCGGTTTTTGCAGCATTTTCCCATTTTTCATATGAATAATCAAATGTTGCCATAAGATGGGTACCTACAAGAGATGACACACCCATTCGAAAAATGGAGGGAATCCGAGTTTTTTTCGTCAGAATAGGGACTTCCGGATCAAGCGAATCTCCCGGATGCAGCACGGCGTTCATTGTAAGATCGGTCTGAGTTGTATAACCAATACCAATGTATGTGGTTTTATAGGGATTTACCAGAATGCCGAATGTTGTGCTGTATCCTTTGTATTTTTTCTTGAGGTAATCCGTTGCAGTATTTAAACCCGAATCAGCCGGGAACGTCCGTTTCCAGTCTTCTTCGATCGTACCGAAGTGATAGTTCAACGCCACACCGAAGCTTACCCTGTTTTTAACGGTACCGGCAATTCCGATGGTAGATATATTGATTCCGCCTCTTGTTTTCATTTCGTCCTGATATTGTGAATCCGGTTCCTTTGGCAGCGTTATAATCGCATCGGTACGTGAAAATGGCGATAGTCCCCATCCTATGACGATTCCTTTCCGGATAGGGAGCACGAACTTCAGAAGGTTGAAATTCGTTTTGGCGTAAACAGGCCGCTCCGTGCCGCCCGTAAAGGTTTTAGCGTTGTCATAAACTGCTGAAAATCCATATGATGGGCTCGAGAAGCTGGCCAGAAGCGCTGGATTTCCCCGCATCATGTTTATACCATCTCCAACGGCAATACCCGCGCCGCCGAGCGCCTTCGCCCTGCCGACATCATCGGGGAGCACAATACCGAGACCGTTCGCCGAGTAAAGCGATCCGCACCTGCCCTCGGGAAGGATATATATGAAGCACATCAAAAAAGCTGTAATCATCACACCATGCTTCATAATCACTCAACCTCCGGATAGGTCGTATAAGAAATGGTAACGGAATCTTCCGGTGCCAATATAACCTGATTAAGATATGTACTGGTCGTTAACGGCTTGACCAGAATACCATAATTTGATGCACCTGTTTTATGCCACGCATTCATGAAGCTTGATATATCTATGTCCAGATATGTTTGCCCTTCGGTTATAGTCTCCTCAATGCTGGATTCGCTGTCGTAGGTGGCACTGGTGAATAACCCTACCTGAGCAGTGAGTAGATAAAAGCCGATCTTCATGCCGTCCGAAGTTGGTATGAGAGTGTCAATGATGTTGATTCGCGCTGTGCAGCCATTTATTACCATGGCCGGAGAGAGGGATTCGGGAAGAGAATACTTGAAGACAAACGCCCGGGCATCAGCATCGGATACTATGTTCATACGATTCGAAGAGCCGGGATCAAATCCCGTATCAAAGCCATAGTTTGTAAGGATACAGGAGGTTTTTGTAGTATCGATCGCTCCTCCTGCCTTGCGGACAAGGAATTCAATATATGGTTTATAACTGGAATTCCATGAGGTCAGATTGACCATGGTGTTTCCATCGCCGGTGCTGGTAACAAGGAACGATCCGTTCAAATTCCATGTCCTTATGGAGTTTATTACTTCTGGGGGGAGCTCGAAATCGAGCGAACCGATACTTGAAGCGGTATCGGCGAATATGGATACCGGTGATTGAAGTCCTGAAAGAAATTTATCACGGTCAAGACGAACGCTGTCTGACCAGTCGGATATGGTTTCATAGAGTGCGAATGCGGCAGTACCGTCTTTCCATACTGAACCGACATTCATTTTTAAGGTTGCTTTTTCCAGACTATCGAGGAGCGATGATGTGGGTTGGGGAAATTTTACAGTTGCAAAGGCAGAAGCCTTTCCGTATCGGCCAGCAAAGAGATATGTGGCATCACCGATACTGACTGCATAGGTATAAAGAGAATCGAACTGTGCTGTAGTGCTTTCCAGTTTTCCCGGTTTTCTGTTGATATAGTTTCCCGTTATGTTTTTATCATTACCTGACTCACACATTGTCAGAAGCGGAAGGGAAACAACTATCCATAAAAAGAACAGATTTTTATTTTTCAATAATACTCTCACACGGTTGAGGATTAATAAAATAACTTATCTTGAATAATTTATTAATTTATGATTGTAAAGTCAATGAATATCGATATGGATTGCAGTGTTCGGTCTATCATGTTTTTGGTTCTTTTATTCCATTTCATTCATTTAAATTTTGTTTTACATGTGCCGGGCCGCGCATTGTTCCGGTGGGAAGAAACATGATCAAAAAGAGATATAATATATTATTTATACTGATATTGGAAATTATTTTCAACTGCATTAACTCAATGAAATTATAAAAATATGAATTCACTTGATCCACATGATCCACGTCATACCATGGCCTATTAAGTTTTGTTAATAATATGGCTTGACTGCCGGAACAGTTTCGGAGCCGGAAAGTACCGTATGGTTTGAGGGGGAATTAAAAAAACCGTATATTGCCGCAATCAGGCAAAATGCGTCCAGATCGTTAACGCAATACCTCCCACAAGAATTGAAAGCATGATATGGACCCAGACCCACACTTTGCTGACACCGAGCGACATGGTTTTATGGGAGAAGGTGAGGTCTTCGAGCCCGGCCGGTCTGGGTTCGCGTGTCATGAGCGAGAGCACTATCATGCATCCTGTACAGAATATAAACAAAAGAACGCTGAAATTCAGAAATGCGTATCCGGTCAGCATGTTTAACGGACCGAGATCGGTATATCCTATCTTCGACAGGATATCAGTGAGAAAACGGAGGAGGCCAAGGAAACCTCCGGTCACCAGAGTGATGATTGCGGCCTTTCCAGTGGCGCGCTTCCATATGATTCCGGTAAGGAACACGGCGGTGATCGGCGCGCCGATATAGGCCTGGATACTCTGGAGATACTGGTATATCTGGTTCGATAAAAACCGTATCATCGGAATCCAGAGTATGGAAATGAGTACTATGCCCGCAGTGACCCATCGCCCCACGGATACGAGTTTCTTTTCGGAGGCTTCGGGTTTCATTTTACGGTAAACATCCATGGTTATGAGTGTCGAGCAGGAATTAAACACCGCGCTGAGCGATGACATGAGCGCTGCAAGCAATGCGGCAATCATGAGCCCGGTCAAGCCCGAAGGCATCAGGCGTGTAACAATAAGAGGATACGCTCTGTCGGGATTGGCGGCGATTTCCCCGGTCCATAAAACCCTGGCGATGAGACCGGGAAGTACCAGAATAAACAGGGGAAATATCTTGAGAAATGCCGCGAAAAGGGCGCTTCCCCGTGAGTGTGTCAGGTTTTTCGCCCCGAGAGCCCGTTGTACGATGACCTGATCCGTACACCAGTACCATATTCCCAGAATGATTATACCGATTATTGTCCCGGTCCACGGGTACACCATATGGTTCATGGGTTTGATCATATGGAAAAAATCCGGGGGCAGACCCGCCCGTAAGCCGGTGAAACCGCCAACCTTGTCCAGACCGATGAGTGTGAGCACAATCGAGCCGCCGATGAGAATGAAGGCCTGGATCATATCGGTATAGATCACCGCCGACAACCCGCCTGCGATGGTATATACTCCGGTTGCAACGACGAGGAGTATTGCGGAAACAAGCGGCGGCCAGCCCACGACCGCTTCGATAAGAATTGCACCGGCAAAAAGCGAAACCGAAATCTTGGTAAAAACATAGGCAAACAGTGAAATACCTGTCAGGAACCACCTGCATCCGGGATTAAACCTCCGTTCCAGGTATTCCGGCATGGTAAATACTTTGCTTTTAAGATAGTAGGGGAGAAAGACCCAGCCGAGGATGAGAATACAGTAAACCGCTGATATTTCATATGCCCCCACCGCAAGACCGCTGTCCGCGCCCGAACCGGCAAGGCCGATGAAGTGCTCGCTTCCGATGTTGGTGGCAAAGATCGATGCGCCGACTGCAAACCATCCCACATTACGGCCCGCGAGAAAATACTGCTGCGAATCACGCTCTTTTCGCGAGAAATGGAATCCCACTGCAAAAACGACTGTGAAATATGCAATAATGGTAATCCAGTCAACAGGCGAAAGAACCATGTTTTTCCTCCACGGTTAAAAGATGCCGGAATGGTTAAGGATTAAACACATCGAATATAGGTAACACTGTATCCAAATGCAAGTTCAACAAATCGCCTGTTCGACATAAATGATGAATATTTTGTATTCTGAGATACTGCCGAATAGTGGTGTCATGCGGAATTTTTCACTTTTTTGAAATTTTTCCGGGCGTGTATCCGTCTCATATAACAGAAAGAAGAAAGAGAATATAAAAAACAATAACTATAAAGAGGAAACCATCATGAAAACGAAAGCCGCCATAATCACCGCAGGGTTAGTCTGGTTCGGGGTCATCTATCTGATGGTTGTCACATCGGTCGGAACACTGCTCACCACCGTCGCCTGAGTCGAACGCCAGCCGGATAAAAAAAGCGCCCCTCATTCGGGCGCTTTTTTTATTCCATCCGTGATAAGTGAACCTGAACGCAAAATGTTTTTAAACTTTTTCGTCCGGGAATCCGTCTCATATAACAGAAAGAAGAAAGAATATAAGACCTTTTGATAGAGAGAGGTACCAGCCATGAGAACAAAAGCCTTTATAATCACCGCAGGATTAGTCTGGCTCGGTGTCATCTATCTGATGGTTGTCACATCGGTCGGGACACTGCTCACCACTGTCGCCTGAGCAGGACACCAACCGGAGAAAAAGCGCCCCTCAATCGGGCGCTTTTTTTTGAGCCATATGAGATAAATGAACGGGGAATATTTTTGAAATTTTTCCGGCCCGGAATCCGTCTCATATTACAGAAAGAAGAAAAAAGAATATAAAAACAATAACAATACAGAGGAAACCACGATGAAAACGAAAGCCGCAATAATCACCGCAGGCTTAGTCTGGTTCGGGGTCATCTATCTGATGGTTGTCACATCGGTCGGAACACTGCTCACCACAGTCGCCTGAGTCGAACGCCAGCCGGAGAAAAAAGCGCCCCTCATTCGGGCGCTTTTTTTATCCATTCGGGACCAGTGAACCAGAACACAAATATTTTAAACCTTTCCGCCCAAGAATACGTCTCATATAATAGAAAGAAGAAAGAATGCAATACCATTTGATAGAGAAGAGGGACCAGCCATGAAAACAAAAGCCTTTATACTTACCGCAGGATTAGTCTGGCTCGGAGTCATCTATCTGATGGTTGTCACATCGGTCGGGACATTACTCACCACAGTCGCCTGAGCCATTCACCTGCCATAAAAAAAAGACTTAACCTAAAGTGGTTAAGTCTTTTTTATTTTTGGTGGAGCTATTTGTCCGATTTGCGAACCGATTGTATTTATAGAATTATTACCCTTACCCTCGGTCCTTCTCCCGTAAACAGGAGAGGGAAGCACAGCATTATATCGGGCATTCGAGCATGTTACTGATAATTATTCCAAAGGTTTCTAAAAGTAAGAAAGCCCGGTAAAATTGAGATTAAACTGGTAATATCCCATACTGTATCGTCGCACTTTTTCACCGTTTTTTTCAAGTTCTGTTTTAAACTCAAGCTTAACGGTTTGTTTTCCCTCACGGCTAAATCCATCCCTGCTGACCTGGACAATGTAAGAGGTCTGTGCCTTCTTCTTTCCCGTTTCATAATATTTTTGTAATGAAATTATTTGTGCTTCTGTGTCGTTAATCCATACAGTTATATCATCGGGTTCAAGCTCAAATGCCTCGTCTTCGGCCTGGAATACATTGTTATTAATTGTGACAGGGTATTTTTTGATATTTGCCAGTAATTCTTGCATAGTGTTGTTTTTGGTAAAGGGAAGCACCATCGGTCTGAAAGATATTAAATAAGTATTGGAGCCGCCATTGTTCGGCCAGACATTCAAATTATAAACCTCTCCGGTTCCAACAGTGAAATCGAGCCGCTGATCGGAATCGATAATGATATGCCATGCCCAGACCTCCAGCGTACTTATTGCATAGCTCTCGGCAAAACAAATGACAGAATTATATGTTCGTTCCGGTACCTCGATATCATAATTGCCCATTGAATCGCATCGTATGCTCGTTCCTGATAAAAACGCTTCCGGGCTGATCGATACAATACCTTCATACGGATTGCCGTTAAAATCGCTTACATGGCCGTATAGACGGTGATAACGGCATTTTATTTCCTTTGTAATCTCTTCATTCGATGATTTGACAGTTACAATGATCCTGTCCGGATTTTCCGCTAAATACTGAACAGGGCATTCGAGCGAGAAACAATCTCCATTAAATTGAATCGAAAATGACTCCTGTTTTTGTCCTTTTTTTATTTCAAAGGTGTTTACATATACCTTTTCACCGCTTTTCGAATAAACTTCGACCTGTACCTGAAATGAATCATCCGGAGTTTTACCGTAAACTTGCAGTGATGACTGGAACTGTATAACTTGATTCATTACCTCAATCTTTACTGAATCCTGCGGAACGTTATACCAATAAGCCCGTATTTCATGGCCGCTTACAGTCTCGTTAATTGCATAACTATTCCGGCCACAACACAACATCGCGTAAAAAAGAATAACGGGCGTTAGAGCAAGAACTGTTTTTTTCATGACTTTTCCTCCTTCTGCATGAAATGTTTATCCTTATTTTGTATATTTGACGCTCAATAGTGTGGCTTTATTTCAAAAATAAAAAAGACTTAACCTCGAATGGTTAAGTCTTTGTTTTATTTGTTGATTATAAATATAAAATCAACGAATCAATGCATATATTTTCAGCTTTGTTTCAGACACCACCTAACAGCGTTCTGTTGCAGTTTGACATATTCCGGATGTCTAAGCACCTCGAGGGTATGACCGGGCGCCATGAAGCACACTCTGCCGTTTCCATAATCGTACGCCCAGCCGGAGCAGCCTGAAGGACCAAAACCCCTGTCCCCGAGTTGCTGGTCGTAATGTTCATCGCCCTCAATATTATTATACGCCCAGCCGTCTATTGACTCATTGATCATGAAGACATAACGGGGATCCTTATCATATTGATTATAGTGATGTTCGCCTGTAATCACAAAATCATTCACGCCCTTTGTTATGGGGTGGTTCCTGTTCGTTATTCTCACTATGTACGGCCGTATTTCAGTATGTCGTAACCAGTAACCGCCTATTACGTCACGTATGATTTCTGTCCCTTTCGCCTTTGCAATATCGGTGCTGTTATGTAGAAATAATGCGCCGCCGCCATTTTGAACAAATGCCTGAACCATTTTCTCCTGCTCTTTCGTAAATGGCCCGTAATGAAGAGTAATCAGCAGTCTGTATCCGTCAAGCGTTGTCATCTCCTTAGGATCACTCTTATAATCAATGGTAATACCAAGTCCCTTCACAATATTTTCATCAAGAGCGGTTATTACCACTTCGGGCGGAGTACTGGCGCCAACAACAGCAAACGCATCGGCTTTTTTGATTTGTCCAAAAGCTTTTCCGGAAACCAAAGTACTGGTAATTCCGAGCGCTCCTATGGTCTTTATTGCGGAACGACGATCAATATTCACTTTATTTTTCATGATTTCACTCCTCTGAATTGCCACTCGTTCATGACAATATCCAATACTTGAAAATATTTATGTTCTTTGTGGAAGATTCAAAAATTGAATTCTATATCCCATCTCCATACTATGATATATGTTGGTATAGAATGAGTAAAGTGTTTTTTCTTCTAAACCCGAATTACTCATGATAATAGTTTACCACAAAAATACAAAGACACATAATAGATCATTAATACTATCTTTAGTGACCACTAATCATCGACAAAAAAATTAAAAAACAAATCCGCGTAAATCCGCGTTCAATCAAATGCAGGAATAGTTCTGGTTAACTGATCCTTAACAAAAAAAGACTTAACCTCAAGTGGTTAAGTCTTTTTTATTTTGGTGGAGCTGATCGGGATCGAACCGACGGCCTCTAGAGTGCGATTCTAGCGCTCTCCCAGCTGAGCTACAGCCCCATATGTCAGTAATTTTCAGGCTTTTTCAAGTTTTATGCGACTCGACAACATCGCAAGCTTCCTGAATATTTTCGGGTCTCCTTTGATCTTTCCTATCGGGTTTACGGTACTCGCCGGCCGAATTTTATCTTCGGTCGAGCCGGGTGTGGCGCCGTAGAAGATACAGAATGCATTTCCGGGCGGCCAGTATCCCAGTTCACCGAGTTCAACGATATCTTTACCGTTTTCCGTTCCCATTTTTACCGGGACAGGGAAATATATCTCATCACCCCATGTCGAAAAATCGGTTTCAATCGGCAGCATTTGTGCAATCGCCAGCGCGGTGTCGGAGTCATTCAGTTCGGCAGCGACTTTTTCTCCGCCGAGCGTAATCACGATATCAACCGGCATTCGCTTCCCTTTCGACATGATCGATTAATATAACAAACCGGAAGGCAGGTGTAAAGGTAAAAAGCAGCCCTGTCAAACTCTCATTTTTTTAAAAACACCTTTTTAATATAATACTATACTTTACACACAAAGGAAAGTACACTTCAACAATGTTCTTTGAAAATGGAGAATTTTTGAAAGAATACAAAGCTTGACTTTGACAACCGGAAAGCGTAGTTTTTGCCTATGGGAGGATTTTTCATGATTTTAAAGCGTAAGCAGCTGTTCATGTTTCTTTACATAAGTATCGTGATCGCCATGCTCGTTATGTTCCTCTATGTTCAGAAACGGTTCGGGCACAGACCATCACGGAAACGTACTCAATACCCGGCGATCATATACGAAGCCCGTGCTGAATACACCGCGCCTGATTGTTATTTCCTGGTTCGTTCCTGATAACGAACCGACCGGTACCATTCTATTGTCTGCCTGAGCCCCTCGTCAAAGTCCGTTGCCGCCCTGAATCCGAACTCCCTGAAAGCCCGCCCGGTATCCAGTCTTCTTCGCGGCTGGCCGTCCGGTTTGCCCGGGTCCCAATGTATCTCACCGGTAAAGCCGGTTATTGCGGCGATCTTTTCCACGAGATCACGGATGGTTATTTCAAAGCCCGAGCCGACATTTACCGGATCGGATTTATTGTACTTCTCGGCTGCGAGCAGGATGGCCTCAGCGGCGTCGGCGGCATAGATGAATTCACGCGATACTGTTCCCGTACCCCAGCAGACAATATGGTCTTTCCCGTCGTCGAGAGCGTCGAAGCATTTTTTGATAAGCGCCGGAATGACATGGCTCGATGCAGGATCGAAATTGTCGTGCGGGCCGTACAGGTTCACCGGCAGCAGGAAAATCGAGTTGAAACCGTACTCCTGACGGTAGGCCTGGGACTGGACGAGGAGCATCTTTTTTGCAAGGCCATAGGGAGCATTGGTCTCTTCGGGATATCCGTCCCAGAGGTGTTCATCCCTGAACGGGACCGGTGTATGCTTTGGGTATGCGCAGATGGTGCCGATGGCAACGAATTTCTCGATTCCCCGCTTACGGGCTTCTTCGATGAGCTGCACACCCATGATGAGGTTCTTGTAAAAAAACTCCCCCGGATGGGCCATGTTTGCACCGATCCCGCCGACAACCGCCGCAAGATGAATGACTATATCGGGCCTGCAATCCTCATACATGCCGATGACAGCAGAAATATCGGTGAGATCGTACTCCTCGATCCGTGGAGCCATGACATGCTCCGCACCCCGGGCAGCGAGACCATCGAGCACATATCCGCCCAGGAATCCATGAGCGCCAGTCACCACGATACGGCGTTTTTTCCAGAAATCATCGTCTGTCCGGATCATGACTGCGCACCGTTTTCGTAATTTTGTACAACGCGCTCACGTTCGGCCAGTTTCATGTCAGCATCGACCATCATCCGTACGAGCTCCCTGAAGGTGACCTTTACCGTCCATCCGAGCGTCGTGCGAGCCCTGGAGGCATCGCCAAGAAGTACATCGACTTCGGTGGGCCGGTAATAACGGGGGTCGATTTCGACATATTCATGCCAGTCGAGATCGAGATATCCGAACGTCTCATCGAGGAATTCCCGTATCGAATGGGTTTCACCGGTGGCTATGACATAATCGCCGGGTTTGTCGTGCTGAAGCATGAGCCACATCGCCTCGACATAGTCGCCCGCATATCCCCAGTCACGGCGCGCATCGAGATTGCCGAGAAAGAGTTTTCCGGCGAGTCCGAGCTTGATACGTGTAGCGGCGCGGGTGATTTTCCGTGTCACGAAGGTTTCGCCCCTCCGCGGGGATTCATGGTTGAAAAGGATACCGTTGCATGCAAACAGGTTGTAGGCTTCACGGTAGTTCACGGTCTGCCAGTAGGAGAAAACCTTTGCGCATCCGTACGGGCTTCGCGGGTAGAACGGTGTCTTCTCGGTCTGCGGGAATTCCTGCGCCTTGCCGTACATCTCGCTCGACGATGCCTGATAGAACCTGATGCGGGGATTGACCATCCGGATGGCTTCGAGGAGTCTCAGCGTCCCGAGGGCATCGACATTCACTGTATAGATCGGCTGGTCAAACGAAACCCTGACATGCGACTGTGCGCCGAGAGTGTACACCTCGTCCGGTCTGATGTCGTGCAGCACGGTGATCAGGTTGGAACC